>CAYXFO010000021.1:0-22126 GCA_964464255.1 uncultured Pirellula sp. | reverse complement strand
AGTTGGAGCCTAAACAATGGCAGGCGTCACGAAAGCACCTCGTACGAAGAAGGCCGCCAAGGAAGTCGACCCAGCAGCCCCTCCCGCAACCGAAGCGAAACCCAAGCGGACGCGCAAAGCAGCCGCCGAGCCCCGAATCAAGCTGTATTGGGGCGTCTTCAACCAACACCTCAAGCGGGTCGCGGTCTTTGAATATCAGGACGTTAAAAAAGCTGAAAAGCACGCAAAAGAGCTGAGTAAGGACGGCAACGACCACTTCCTACAAAAGATCAAAGAGGTCGTCGGTTAAACTTTCCGGCGTCCGATTCTTCACAAGCAGGAAACATTCGAGCCGCAGGATCCTAACCTGCGGCTTTTTCTTTGACTCCCGACGCGATGTGGTACCTCTTCGAAGGAAAGACTTCGCACTCGGAAAACCATCGGGGCAAGTTTTCTTCGTACCAAGCAGGCTGCTTGGTAACCAAAACCAATCTTCCTCCCGGCCTCAGGGATCGATGTGCAGCTTGCAAGAACTTCTCAGCGATGAGGAAATTTGCGAAGTAGGGCGGGTTGGCAAGAGCCATATCGAAGCCGCCGGGATCCTGATAATCCCCTTGAGTATTGAGCTCCCAGGTCACATTCTCCAAGTCGTTGAGAGCTACCCCTTTTTGAAGACACCATAACGCACGGGCGTTGGAATCTACTGCATGTATACGAGCGGAGGAGTCCCTTTTTGCCAGTCCCAGGCTCACCGAACCACTTCCGCACCCGATATCGATCAATCTGGCCTCAGGATAAACATCGACCGCGTCGAGCAGTTGTCGGGCTCCGTTGTCGAGTTCCCGGTGGGAGAAAACGCCTGGACGCGTGACGAGCTGGATCAGTTCATCGCAATCGCGAAACGCGAGTTGGCATGAAAAGTCCTTGAGCTTCTTGAGTGGATGGGTCTTGTCCACGATGTACACCACGGCATCATCGAACGGCCGAACCCGGATCTTCTTTTCATAGGTTTTGAGGAGCTCATGGACCCAGCGATCCTTGGGGTTGTCGACCGAGACCAGCATGCTTCCGTGGACAGCAAGGCCATGGTAGTGCTGTTGAACGAGATCCCGGGCCAGTTCCTGTTCTCCACTGGCAGACAAGGGAACCATCGTGCAGTCCAACTCGTCGCGATCGAGATCGGCTGCGCATCGAATGCTCAGATTCCCAGGCATCTTCCCAGATTCATCGCGGGAGTGTTCGATCGCCAGGCCACAAGGGTGCAGATCGAGATACCACAGGTCGACGGACGCGTCAGGAAAGTGGCTTGCGATCGATGCGGCGGCCTGTCCGCGGCCGGTTGAAACGCCAGCCACTCGGATATAGCCAGCACCCTTGGTCGACGCGATCAAATCCAGGGCGACCTCGAGCAGTCGCGACTCCTCCACCCTGGGAGGCAAGCTATGCGTCCCTGCTGCAGGAGGGGGCTCGGTCATGGAGTCCCCAACAGGTATTTTTTCACGAACAGTGTGGTGGCGTAGAACTGGAAGTCGGCGTTATTCTTCTTTCGGAAGCCATGCCCTTCGTCGCTTGCCATCAAATACCAAACCCCGCCTCCATTGCTTTTGACCCGCTCGACGATTTGGTCTGCTTCGCTGAGCGGAACGCGGGGATCGTTTCCTCCTTGGACGACAAACAGCGGTTTGGTGATTCGCTTGGCATTGTTCAGCGGAGCGATTCGCTCGAAGAACTCGGCAACCTCGGTAACTCGTTCGTCTCCGTATTCAACACGTCGAAGATCGCGGCGATAGGACTCGGTGTTCTTCAGAAAGGTGCCGAAATGCGAGATACCCACGATGTCGAGTGCACAAGCGATGCGATCGTTGTATTCGACAGCACAAGCCAGAGTCATGTAGCCACCATAGCTGCCACCGGTCACCATGATGCGATTGGCATCGAAACGCTTATCCTCGCCGATCCAATCGAGCAAGGCACCGATGTCTCGTACCGAATCGAGTCGTTGCAAACCGTTATCCAGCTTCGTGAACGACTTGCCATAGCCCGTGCTGCCGCGAACATTCGGGAAGATGATCGCGCAACCGAGTTCATTGATGAAGTAGTTGTTTCGGGCGAGGAAATTGGGGCGCGATTGTCCTTCGGGGCCGCCGTGGATATTGATGATGACCGGCCGCGGACCTGCAAACTTTGACGAAGGTTGATATAAAAACCCGCTGATGACTCGGCCATCGAACGATTTCCATTCAATCAACTGTGGCAACGACAAGGAGTCAGGCGAAATGCCTCCCAACTCGCTTTCGGTCCATCGTTCGACGGAGAGAGTTTTGGCATCGACACTGTAGATATCCGATGCGCTGCGCGCCGAAGCAACCGTAACAGCAAACTCATCGCGAGCGGGATGCCACGGACCGATCGACGCAATGCCGACTGGGAGCCCTTCGACCTTGCGTTTGCTCTTGCTCTCAACATCGTAGATGTAGACTTCCGAGATACCGTTGCGATTGATCGAAAAAGCGATCCTCGATCGATCTTCAGAGAGTTGGCTGGCTTCGACATCCCAATCGAATTCCTTGGTGATCGATTCGGTGGCTCGAGTATCCAAATCGATGCGGACCAATTGACTGAATTCCCCTTCTCGGTCTGATCCCACCCAGATCCCTTTGCCATCGCGAGTGAAGCGAGGCGCATCATACGAGACTTGTTCCTTGGGATCGGTGATCGGACGAAGCTTGCCCGTAGCGACATCGCCGATGTAGAGATTGGATTGATTTACGGACAAGGTTTCTTGAATCAGCACCTGCTGATTGTCCGGCGACCAGTCGGTCACGGACCATCCACCCCCGGTCAATTCAAACACCAAGCGATTGGAAGCGGGATCTTTTGGATCCATCAACCACAAATCCCGATCGGCCCCGTTCCGACGTGTCGATGTGTAGATGATTTTGGTCTTGGTGCGATCCCAAACCCATCCACCATTTTGCGAACGTCCGCCATCGGTAAGAAGCGTGGCTGTACCGCTTGGCAGATCGAATCGAAAGATCTGAGCGAATTCGTTGCCACCGGTATCGCGAGTGAACAAGAAAGAGCTGGGATCGTTTGGCAGATACTCTGCGGAGCCGACCGGTTCCTGGTAGAACGTCACCTGATATCTCGCCCCGCCGGGCATGGCAACGCGATGGACCTGATTGGAGTTCCCGAATCGGGTCGATACCAGCATGCTGCGATCGGAGGGATGCCAATCGAGTGCGCTGGCACCGCGAGCTTCGGTGTACAGGCGAACACTATCAACGAGATCGAGAGGGATATCTGGGATCCCTTCGACTTTGAGATTCTCGGTAGGTCGAAGGGCCCCGCGTTTACTCGCACCGGAGTCTTGCCCGAGGCTGGTACTGCATAACGCCAGGGTCCCGATGCAAGACAACAGGAATCCAACAGGAAGCAGGCAGCGCATGATGGCTACAACTCCTTAGTGCAAAGACTTTTCTAATGTGTGCGTTTGATTAGCGGCGATCGCCACCTCGGCTTCGGGGACGTCCACCGCCACCGCCGCCGCCGCCGCCGCCACCTCGGCCGCCGCGACGTCGGAAGCCATCTCGTCCGCCGCCACCCCCACGGTCATCACCGCCGCGTGGACGTCGATCGCCGCGATCTCCTCGGTCGCCTCGTTCGGGTCGATCTCCTGCTGGTCGCTCGGCATCATCGTCCAAACCGAAGTCATCTTCGCCGGGAGCTTCTTCGGTGGCGACATCGTCTTCGATACCGAGTTCCTCGAGAGCGCGGCGACGGGAGAGTTTCACGCGATCATGGTCGTCGATGTCGATGACCAAGACTTTCATCGGGTCTCCGACTCGGCAAACGGTGTCGACGCTAGCGACGTAGCCATTGGACAGTTCGCTGATGTGACACAGTCCATCTTTGCCAGGAAGGATTTCCACAAAGGCGCCGAAGTCACGGATGCTGGTCACGACACCATCATAGATCTTGCCGATCTGCACGGTGGCTGTGCATGCCTCAACGCGGGATAGAGCGGCGCGGGCGGAGTCCGCATCGTTGCTGGCTACCGTTACGTTGCCTTCGTCGTCCACATCGATGGTGGCTCCGGTGTCTTCTTGGATCGAACGGATGTTCTTTCCGCCGGGACCGATCAGCAAGCCGATCTTATCCGGATCGATCTTGGTGCGGAGCAGACGCGGTGCGTAGCGGCTGATTTCGCTGCGAGGCCGGGGGATGCATGTCAGCATCTTGCGGAGGATTTCCATCCGAGCTTCCTTGGCTTGCTTCAGCGTGGAGCGAATGATTTCTTCGCTGATGCCGTCGATCTTTAGGTCGAGCTGGATGCCGGTGATACCGTTCTGGGTTCCCGCGATCTTGAAGTCCATATCGCCGTGATGATCTTCATCGCCGAGGATGTCAGTCAGCAGAACGAATCGATCATCTTTCTCGCGGACCAGACCGATACTGATGCCGGCCACCGGGTTGGTGATCGGTACGCCAGCGGCCATCAATCCCAGGCAACCGCCGCACACGCTGGCCATCGACGAGGAGCCGTTGCTCTCGAAGATGTCGCTGATGAGGCGGACGGTGTATGGGAAGTCTTCAGGATCGGGAAGAATTGGTTCGAGCGATCGCTCGGCCAACATGCCGTGACCGATTTCGCGCCGACCCGGGCCACGATTGGGTTTGCACTCTCCGACCGAGAACGGTGGGAAGTTGTAATCGAGCATGAACTTCTTGCTGTACTCATCCATCAAGCCATCGATCCGTTGTTCATCGCGCGAGGTGCCGAGCGTGACGGTGATGAAGGCTTGGGTCTCTCCCCGTTGGAACAGGGCGGTACCATGGGTGCGTGGAAGCAAGTCGGTTTCGCAGTGGATATTGCGAAGGCTCAGGGTGTCACGTCCATCGGACCGGGTGCCAGCCAAGATCAAATCGCGAACCACGCGGTTTTCCAGCGTGTGCCAGGCTCGGTAGAAGACGTCCGAACACAGAGCGCCTTCGGCTGCCGGGTCCGGGATCATGGCTGCCTTGGCTTCTTCGCGGAGCACATTGCAAGCTTCGTTGCGAGCTTGTTTGCCTTCGGTTTGCTTTGCAACACAAAACCGATCGTAGTACTTGCTGCTGAGTTCCTGTACCAGCGGGGCATCGTCCGGTGAGACGAATTCCATTTTCTTGGGCTGAATCTTCTCATACAACTCTCGCTGCAGAGCGATGATATCGCGGCAAACGCCGTGCGCGTATTTGATCGCTTCGATCATTTCATTCTCAGGGATTTCCTGGCCAAAGCCTTCGATCATGACCACTTCGCGCTCGTTGGCAGAAACGATCATATCGAGGTCGCTTTCCTCCAACTGATTGACTGTGGGGAACGGAATGAAGCGGGATTCCACTCGCCCGATTCGGACCGATGCGATCGGGCCGCGGAAGGGGAGGGTGCTGACGAACAAGGCGCAAGCGGCACCGTTCATCCCGAGGATGTCGGCGTCGTTCTGCGTATCGCTGCTCAAGACCAACGACTGGATCTGAACTTCATCGAAGAAGCCTTCGGGGAACAACGGGCGAATCGGCCGGTCGATCAGACGGCTGGTCAGGGTCTCTTTGGTGGTCGGGCGTCCTTCCCGTTTGATAAAGCCACCTGGGAATTTACCTGCGGCGGCGAAACGCTCCCGATAATCGCAGGTCAAGGGGAAGAAATCGGTTCCGGGTCTCGACGGACCGGTGGTCGCAGCGTTGAGCACGACCGTATCCCCGTACTGGCACAGCACAGCCGAGGTTGCTTGTTTGGCCAACTGGCCTGTTTCAAAGGAGAGAACCGAATCACCAATCTGTTTTTCTACTCGAATCTTCACGACAACATCAACCCTTCGATTGAATGACTAAAAAACAACAGGATGCGAAAGATACTGTGTGGGAATCATCCCAAACAACTACACCAACAACTGGAAAACCAACAACAAACGATTGTGGAATGAAAGACGACACAAAACTGACAACGACTTCACACTACTGGCAGTCTACCGAATCGGGACTTCAGCCCCCTCGTTCGGTGGATCGCAAAACAAAATCCGCGCGGGCGAACGACGCTACAACTACTTTCGAATGTTTAGCCGAGTGATCAAATCCAGATACCGTTGCGGCTCATGCTTCCGTACATAATCGAGGAGCGACCGGCGCTTGCTGACCATCTTCAGCAACCCTCGCCGACTCGAATAATCGCGCACTGCACCTCGCATATGCTCGGTCATGCTGTTGATCCGTTCCGTTAAAACGGCGATCTGAACATCTGCCGAACCACTGTCGTTGTCGTGCTTCCTGAACTCCTTGACGATTTCCTGTTTGCGTTCTGTCGTAACGGTCATGTAGCGAACTGCCTACCCACAACGAATTTTTCAAAGGCTTGATACATCGGAACTTTCAATCGCGACTATCCTACCGATTCTCTCCCATGACGCAACGGCAAATCGCCTGAGAGATCTGGCTGACCGTTTGTCAGGTTTGCTCAAAAAGCTGGCTATTTTTGGGGACAGTTCGAACTGTTTTTCCCAATTGCAATCCGGTATCTGCTAAATTTCCGGTTTCGTCAACGTCGAAGCCATCGCTTTGGCGAGTCGTCGCAAAGCGTGCAAAGTCTTTTGAAAACTAGCTTTACGCTGACGCTATCGAAGGAGGTTGCAGGTGAATTGCATCTGTTTGAGTCGTTGGTCTTTGGTTCTTTCGTTCCCGTTGCTTATGGTCAGTATCTGGTTTGCGACAGCTCAGGGGGCAGCGGGTCAGGAGGGGTCTTCGGATCCGATCCGTGTCGGCATGATCGGATTGGATACTTCCCATACGGTAGCTTTCGCAAAAATCATCCGCGAATCGCAATCCAAAGGGGGGCCGGTCGGGCGGCTGAAGCTGGTTGCAGCTTACCCAGGGGGAAGCAGTGATATTCCGTCGAGCGCCAACCGGGTTGAAGGCTACACCAAGGAACTGCGCGAATCGGGGATCGAGATCGTCGATTCGATCCCAAAGCTGGTGGGGATGGTCGATGCGGTGCTCCTGACCAGCCTCGACGGTCGCAAGCACTTGGAGCAGGTTATTCCGGTCTTCCAAGGTGGAAAACCTTGCTTCATCGACAAACCCCTCTCGGCCGATTTGGCTGACGCTTTGGCGTTTCAGATGGCTGCTGAGAAATTTCAAGGGAAGTGGTTCACCTCCTCCTCGCTCCGTTTCACGCCGACCATCTGGCGATATCGCGAGAATAGCAACCGAAAAATTTTGGGGGCCCATGCTTGGAGTCCGTGCTCGTTGGAGCCCCACCACAACGACTTGGCTTGGTACGGGATTCATGGTGTTGAGGCTCTTTACACTGCCATGGGAGCGGGGTGCCGGACAGTGAGCCGGACCCACAATGACGGAAACGATGTCACCGTCGGGGCATGGAGCGACGGGCGGATCGGCGTTTTTCGCGGTATCCGAGACGGTCAGCAGGGGTACGGATTGACCGTGTTTGGGACCGATTTCATTGAAAATGACGCGAAATACGAGGGATATGAGCCGATGGTGGTTCGATTCGCAGAGTTCTTTGCTGGCGGCCCCGTTCCCGTCCCGAATCAGGAATCTGTGGAAATCATGGCCTTCATCGAGGCGGCTCAACAATCCAGTCAACGTGGGGGGGTACCCGTGTCGTTGACGGAGGCTGTCGATGCTGCTCGCGTTCAAGCCAAGCATCGGCTGCAAACGTTGCTAGGCGAAAAAAACGCACCATGATGCAGGAATCACGTCTAACAAACGGTCCTAAGTGGCCCACTCAGTGAGTACAATTCGAGCAAGGGTGTGCTAGAACGAAGGAAGTCATTGATAGAGTCGCTAAACCGCGTCCCTTGAAGCGGTTGCATGAGATCCTGCATGAGATCTCGAGAGTGTCTCGAAACAGCCGGTAGCAATAATGCGAAAAATTCAAATTAGCCGAATCATTCAAAGATCCGCCGTGCAGCTTGCGGGATGCTTCACGTTGGCGCTGGCGATTCTTTCTCACGCAGGAATCTCCAACGGCCAAACCGCTCCTGAAAAGCCAACTCCACAGAAACCGAACGCCGATGATCCCGATCCTGCAAGCAGCAAGCGATTGCTCCTGCCCCGGCAAGTGGAATTGATCAACGCCGCCATGGAGGCGACTTGGAAGGATGCAGAGATCCGTCCCTCGCCGATCGAAGACGAGCTGAAATGGTGCCGCCGTGTCTACCTCGACATTGTAGGGCGCATCCCAAGCTATGAGGAACTCTCGGCATTTGCCAAGGATCGCTCACCCGACAAGCGGTACCTGCTCGTCAACCGCCTTCTGAACGATGAGAACTACACGGCGGATTACGCCCAAAACTGGTCGACTGTCTGGACCAATATCTTGATTGGTCGCAACGGTGGGATGGAAGAGCGATCGCTGACCAATCGCGAGGGAATGCAAAAATACCTCCGCGATTCCTTTGCCGAGAACAAACCCTACAACACCATGGTCCGAGAACTGGTGACGGCGACCGGTACGACACGGCCTGGGACTGAGAACTTTAACGGTGCAGCCAACTTCTTGGCGATGAAGGTCAACGAAGAAGATGGAGTCCAAGCGACGGCTGCCGTGTCGCGGATCTTCTTGGGGCTGCAAGTGCAATGTACGCAATGCCACAACCATCCATTCAATCAGTGGAAGCAACAGAAGTTCTGGGAGTTCAACGCCTTCTTCCGTCAGTCCCGAGCATTGCGTCGATTTTCATCCGGTACGCGAGACATCGACCATATCGAACTGATCAATGAGGATTTTGCAGGTGAAGGACGCAACCCGAGCAAAGCCGAGATCTATTTCCAATTGCGGAACGGGATGACCAAGGTTGCCTATCCGGTATTTATCGACGGCACTGCGATCGATAAGAGCGGCTACGTTAAGGAAGTCAATCGGCGCGATGAGTTAGGCAATCTCATGATGGAGAGTGAGTACCTCGATAAAGCGATCGTCAACCGAATGTGGGCCTACTTTTTGGGCTATGGCTTCACCAAACCGATCGATGATCTCGGGCCGCATAACCCGGTTTCCAACCCAGAGCTCTTCGAGCAGTTGGCCAAAGACTTCCGGGACAAGAGCTACGATTTGAAGCAATTGATTGTATGGATCACCATGTCCAAGCCGTATCAATTGTCATCGCGCAGCATCAAAGAAAACGAAAGCGATGATCCGACGCTCGGCGAACTTCCCAAGTTCTCGCACTTCTACACTCGTCAGATGTCGGCCGAGCAACTGTATCAGTCCTTGACGGTGGCCACCCAAGCCGGTCGACGCGGAAATCTCGAAGAGCAGCAACGCCGCCGCGATGATTGGATGCGGCAGTTTATCGTCGCGTTCGGGACCGATGAAGGAGATGAAACCACCACCTTCAACGGATCGATCCCACAAAGCTTGATGATGTTCAACGGCGACCTGATCCGCGACGCGATTTCTGTCGAACCTGGATCATGGTTGCAACAACTATCGCAGTACAAATCCTCGCCGCAAGAGAAAGTTCAATTTCTGTTCATTGCCGGGCTTGGCCGCAAGGCGAAACCAGAGGAACTGACAATCGCCACCCAACTGATGGAAGCTCGAAAACGAGAGGTCGGCGGGATGCTGCAGGATTTGTGGTGGGCGATTTTGAACAGCAACGAATTCATCTTTATTCACTAGTCCTTGTTTACGAAACCATAACGACCCAACTTGTCTTTGTTCGCCATTCTTTGCAGTACTAATTGAGGTAAGACCTATGTGGAACCGATTCGCAACACCCCGGGGAATGACCCGACGACACTTCATGAGCCATGCCGCGGGAGCAACCGCCATGGCGGGCGCATCCCTCTCGTTTGGCCATTCGCTTCGCGTCCATGCCGATACACTCAAGAAGAACCGCAAGTCGTGCATCCTCCTATGGATGGGTGGCGGTCCATCGACCATGGATATCTGGGACCTTAAACCTGGAAGCGACAACGGTGGAGAATTCAAAGAAATCAGCACCTCGGGCGATGTTCGTATCTCGGAACATATGCCTTCGATGGCTCAGCAAATGCATCACATGGCGATCGTTCGCTCGATGAGCACACGCGAAGCCGATCACAATCGCGGTCGCTACTACATGCACACCGGATATGTTCCCGATGCCAATGTCGACTACCCAAGCTACGGCGCGGTCATCGCTCATGAATTGATCTCGCAGAGACCCGATCTGGAAATTCCACCCTTCGTTTCGGTCGGCGGAGCAAGCGAAGGTCCCGGCTTCCTAGGGATGGCCTGGGCACCGTTCAACGTCACCAGCAACGGTCGCGTTCGCAACCTCGAAATGAGTGTCGATTCCGATCGACTGGCCCAGCGACGCTTCGCGCTTGAAGCGATCGAAAACTCCTTCATCTCGCAAAAGCGAGGATCTGTTCTCGAAGATCACAAAAAGGTTCTCGGAAAAACGTTCGATCTGCTGACCAGCAAACAGATGGAAGCCTTCAAAGTCGAGAAGGAAGCAGAAGATGTACAGGAACGATACGGCAAGAACGGGTTCGGCCAAGGATGCTTGTTGGCACGACGATTGGTCGAACAAGGAGTTCCATTCGTCGAAGTCGATCTGGGTGGATGGGATAATCACCAAAACATCTTCCGCACGCTGTCCAACGACCGTCTGCCCGTTCTCGACAAAGCCATGGGCGCACTGGTCGCAGATCTGAGCGAACGAGGGTTGCTCGAAGATACCTGTATCGTTTGGATGGGCGAGTTCTCTCGCACTCCGCGCATCAATGCAGATGCTGGCCGAGATCACTGGGCCCGCTCTTGGAGCGTGGTGGTCGGCGGCGCAGGAATCAAAGGTGGACAAGCGATCGGCGCAACCAATGAAGATGGTACCGAGGTCGCCACCGAACCTTATTCTTCGGAAGATCTGATGGCTTCTGTTTGCCACGCTTTGGGTATCTCGTTGGAAACGACGTTCACCAGCCGCAACGGCCGTCCGATGAAGATCGCCAACAGCGGAAAGTTGATCAAAGGACTATTCGCTTAGCGTGCTCGATGAACTGACCGATTCCTCAAATTCGCCGGATGCTGCCTGGGATGCGGAAAGCTTGATCGCGGAGCATCAGACGGGTGTCTGGCGATATTTGAGAGCGATCGGTTGCGATCCCTCGCTAGCGGATGATCTGACCCAGGAAACGTTCGTAGCTGTGCTGAAGCATCCGTTTCAGAACTTCAGCCAAGCAGCCACCGCTTCCTACCTGAGACGCGTCGCGTTCCACTTGCTCGTCACCCTTCGTCGACGACAAGAACGATTCGCCGTCACCGACGATATGGAAATGCTCGATCGGGATTGGAGTCGATGGGCAGGATGCGATGCCTCGGGCAACGAAGTGATCGACGCATTGGCCGATTGCTTTTCCCGGTTGACGAAACGAGCTCAGCAATCGCTGAAAATGCGATTTAGTGAAAATGCAACCCGCGAGCAGATCGCCCTCTCGCTGGGTATTACCGAACACGGCGCGAAAAACTTGATGCAACGCGCCAAATTGCAACTCAGGCAATGCCTGGAAGAGAAAACCAAACGATGAACGCCATTCCTCCTCCCGTCCAGCCTCAAGGGCCGAACGACCCCCAAGGAAACGACGGGGATTCCCCTCCCGACCCCGCCATGGATTCCCTCCTCCGGGAATGGCTCGGTGAGGACGCGCCTCCCAACCTCCTGCGCAACCTGGATGCGATCCACCATGCCGCAAAGAATCAGAGCGGTGACACCCCCCTGTTCACCAACGACGAACTCATCGCGGCCGTCCATCGAGCCTTCAAAGACGTCGACGCCGATCGTCGCGGCAAGTCCCGAGTCGGGACAACGCCAAACCACTCTGCAAATCCCTTGACAGCAAATCCCTTGACACGATGGGGCGCGCTGGCTCTCGCCGCTTCGCTCCTCGGGGTGATCGCTGTTTATCCGTTCTGGCGTTCCCGCGAGGCCAAGCGGCCTTTGACCACGCAAATCCCCACCCAAGAATTTCCCCCCATCGGCAGCGGCTCCGAATCGCTATTCGAGAATAAGGCGGATGTCGCCCAGTCCAAGAATGAGTCGACGCCATCTCCTGTATTGCAAGCGAAGGTTGACCCACCGATTGCCCCGATGCCAAGAGATGCGGTGGCGACGACCCAACCTATCGACAAATCAACTGCAAAGCCTGAGCCCAAGGCCGATATGACGCCCGAGGTCATTGTTCAGAAGGAGTCTCGCCCACCTAGACCATCTCAAACCGACTCGCAGACTCAAACCGACTCGCATAGCGAACAACAAGTGGTCGCTGTGATCGATCAGCAACTGAAACACTTGTGGGATCGCTTAAAGATCACCCCCGGCAAGTTAACCGATCTGCGAGCGCTCGAGGATCGATTGGCCTGGGTCCTGATCGGTCGTTTGCCAACCGATACCGAACGGGAGTGGGGCCGCAAGGCAGGTGCAGCCAATCCGTCGCTGGATGCCGCGAGAGCGTTAGCTCAAAGATGGATCGAGTCGGAAGAATTCGACCGTCATTGGGCCAATGCAATGAGCGATTACTATCTCGATCCCAGCATGCCAATCGATGACAAAGACGCGCTCAAGGTATTCGACGCATGGCTGCAGGAATCGATTCAGCGAAACGAGTCCCTCGGTCAAATCGAAGGTCGTTTGATCAGCAGCGATCTTCAAGGAAACGATCCATCCGCATTCTGGCTGCGTCGCTGGATCGCGGCCGGTAAGAAGTCGAACGCGAAGTTGCTTGCTGCGAGTGGTCGAAGCCCTGCAGGACGAACACTGGATCAATGGTCGGCACTCGAGACCCTTGCCCTTCAAGGTTCACGCATGTCGGGTGTTCCCGCGATTCCCTTTTCTGAAATCACAAGTGAAACACTCTCAACCGAAACAGTTCTCGGCAATGCGGCTGCCTTTGCGTCGGTCTTCAACCCGGCTCAACCCAAGCCCACAGACAAAAAAGGACTGTATGTGTCGGATGCCGAAGGAAGGGTGACACTCGTTTCTCCCGTCAGCCCCGATGGCAAGCCGATCCCCAATAGCGAAGATCCGCGAGCCAATCTCGCCAAATGGTTCGAAGAAAGTTCGCTGGCTAGGAAGCCTATGGTCGACTTTGTATGGAGACGACTCGTCGGCCAGCCGCTCGTTCCGACTATTGGATTGACAGAATCGGAAGGGTTCGAAGATCGCAAGGACCTGCTCGATTTCCTGGCTCACGAAGCTCAAACCCAACAGGCAGGCTTAAGGCAGATCGTTTCATGGATCGTTATGTCTTCTCCGATGTCCTTCGAGTCCCGTTCTGTCAATGCTCAGGAATTCCTCGCGCTGGATCCCTCGGTTCTGGCTTCCCTTCAACAAAGAACAAGGCTCTTTGCCAACTATCCCGCAACCACAGAGAATGGTCGAGCACTCGACCGCTTGAACGCTCTATCCCGTTGGACCAAAACGTCCGAGGGGAATCCTTCGTCAGGCGTCTTGGCCCAACCAGCGACAAACCCGACCGGAGCCAAGAATCCGACAAACATCGGCAAGCAAGCGCCATCCAGTCCATCAGACCCACAGACGGCACTGGCATGGACATCCGATCGCATCACTTACGAGATCTCCAATCAGCATCCCTATGAACGGATCGGTGCAGTTTCCCTACAACTCGCGGAGAGTTCGCTCGATTGGGAAACAGTCGTCGAGCGAGCGTTCCTTGCATGCTTGTCTCGCTATCCATCTGCAGAGGAGCGCAAGCAAGCAACCGAATTGCTGGATTGGTCTCAGGGAGATCGTCAACTGGCAAGCAAGCGACTGGTCCATGCCCTGCTCGGTCACTTGTAAAATCTCTGCGTGAGTCCATTCTGCGAGCGAGAGAAACATGATGCTCAAAAAAATTCGTTTATGGAGTGCAGGCTTGGCACTTCTGAGTTGTTCCTGCAGTTTGCATTTGCAGGTCATGTCTCAGGAACCGAACGAGAAAACGACAACGGTCCCTCTCGAAGAGGGTTTTCAACCGTTATTCGACGGCCGGAGTCTGAAGGGTTGGGAAGGGAACCAGGATTGGTTTCGGGTAGAGAACGGTGCGGTTGTCGCGGGGACTTTGGAGCGTGCGATCCCGCACAATGAGTTTCTCTGCACCGATCGTACGTACGCGAATTTCGAACTCAAGCTCGAGGCGAAGCTCCAAGGGTCAGGTGACAATGCCGGCGTGCAGTTCCGCACATCGCGGGTCCCGGACTCGACCGAGGTCAGCGGCTATCAGTGCGATATCGGTTCAGCCTGGAATCGACCTGTCTGGGGCGGTTTATATGACGAATCGCGGCGCAATAAGATGCTGGCCGAGGGAGATCCCAAAGTCGTCGCAACTGCCCTCAAGAAAGGGGATTGGAACCAGTTGATGGTGCGAGCCGTCGACAATCACATCCAGATTTGGCTCAATGGATCGTTGACGGTGGAGTTCACCGAAACCGATCCCAAGATCGCCAAGAGCGGAGTGATCGCGCTGCAAATTCACTCCGGGCCACCGACGGAAGCTTGGTATCGCAACATTCGGATTCGCGAGCTTCCGTCCGTATCGCGCTAGCCGCGACGCAATCCCCGTCGCCTACTCAGCGACCCACACCATGGTCGATCGATAGATCAAGTCGATATGGCGGTTGGCGGGAGCCACAGGGCCATCGAGATTGGGATAGATGTCTTTGGGAGCATCCTTGGATGTGTCGAGAAACTGCCGCCATCGCAGGCCGCGGGTCGCTGCCGGAAAGACAAAGGTCTTCGTCTCCGGTGTGCCGTTGAGCATGATCAGGATATCCCGACCCAATCCTTCCGGGTCATCGGACGGAAGGGGCTTGCCTAGCCAGCAGACCAAGGTTCCGTCGGGAGCATCCCAGTTGATCGGCTTGCCCGTCGACTCAAACCAGCTCACGTCGGGTACGCCCCGTTGGTCTTGGGGGCGACCGGTGAGGAATTCTTCGCGGCGCAGGGAGGGCTGCATACGTCGAAATTCGATCAAGCCTTGAGTGAATCGCAAGATCTCGGGATGCTGATCGACGTTGGCCCAATTGAACCAAGAGATTTCGTTGTCTTGGCAATAGGCATTGTTGTTCCCTTTCTGAGTTCGTCGCACTTCGTCACCCATGACAAGCATCGGGACACCTTGACTGAGAAGCAGGCTGGCGAGCATGTTTTTGATTTGCCGCACCCGGATTGGTTCAACCCCCTTCTTCTTAGTCGGACCCTCGGCTCCATAGTTGTCGCTGCAATTATGGTTGTCTCCGTCTCGGTTCCCTTCGCCGTTGGCTTCGTTGTGCTTCTCCTTGTAGCTCACCAAATCGTTGAGGGTGAAACCATCGTGCGATGTGATGAAGTTGATGCTGCAGTAGGGAGCTCGGCCGGCGTGTTCGTACAGATCCGATGAACCGCTCAGTCGGGTAGCCATGGCACCGACCATACCTGGATCACCTCGCCAGTATCGTCGAACATCGTCTCGATACCGCCCGTTCCACTCCGCCCATCGCAAGTCGCCGAAAGAGCCAACTTGGTAAGCTCCGGCAGCGTCCCATGCCTCTGCGATGATTTTGGTGTCGGCCAACATCGGATCCTCGGCGATCAACTCCACCAAAGGTGGATTGGGAACCAGATTGCCATATCGATCGCGCGACAGGATGCTGGCCAGGTCGAATCGAAAACCATCGACATGGTAGTTGTGAACCCAGTGCCGCAAGCAGTGGAAGATCAGTTCGCGGCAAACAGGGTGATTGCCGTTGAACGTATTGCCGCAACCGGAGTAGTTGCTGTAGTGGGCTCCTCCGGAGTTGAGGATGTAGTAGACCTGGTTCTCCAACCCTTTGAACGAGAGAACGGGACCTCGTTCATTTCCTTCACAGGTGTGATTGAATACCACATCGAGGATGACTTCGATTCCGGCTTGGTGCAGAGCCTTGACCATCGTCTTGAATTCATGGACCTGCGAGCCGGGTTCTTTCGAATGCGCATAACCGCGATGAGGCGAGAAGAACGCCATCGGATCGTAGCCCCAGTAATTGGGCCGCTCCGGTTGATTGCCATGAATATCGAAAATCGGAAACTCATGAACGGGCATCAACTCGACAGCCGTGACCCCGAGGCTCTTCAAGTAGGGGATCTTTTCAATGACACCCAAGTACGTGCCAGGATGTTTGACATGGCTCGATTTGCTCTGAGTGAAACCGCGGATGTGCATCTCGTAGATGATCGAGTCGCTCATGGAGCGACGGATGTGGCGGTCTCCTTCCCAATCGAAGCTGTCGTCGACAACGACACATTTCGGAGGCCGGATAACGCCATCGGTGGTGTGTTGAAAACAACCTGCGAGGGCCTTGGCGTAGGGATCGATCAAACGCGCATTGCCGTCAAACCACTGACCGGACTCCGGATCGAACGGGCCGTTGGCTTGGAAATGATAGAGTTGCCCGGCCTTGAGACCGTGAAGGTGAATACTCCATACATCCCCCCAACGGTCCTGTTTGCGATCGAATTCGACCACCTCATTTGGCTCGCGATCTTCGACCCCTCGGTACAGGAGCAGGCGCATAGCGGTAGCAGATCGACTGAATACAGTGAACTGCACCCCACGTTCCGTGACGGAGGCACCATAGGGGAGGCGGTAAGCAAATTGGAGATCGGGTAGCGGATGCCGCATGAGCATATGTCGCGCAAGTTCCTATCCTGCGAGTACGTTCAGAACCACAAGCAATCCAAACTTAGCACGCTCGGCTCGGGCTTCTGAAATGCAAGTCGCAGGAAAGGATGAGAATTGTACTCTTTGCGTTCGGAATCGATTGCCTAGCCAAATTGAGGGTACGTGCGCAAACCTTGCCAATTATTCGACCTGCGGCTTGCCAATCTCCCACCCCTGGACCACCATTTTCCCTGGATTGCAGTAACCGCGACCTCCCTCCTTTCCTATCCCGCATAATGCGACCTATGGAACGAAACATGTACCGTCATTTGATCGCTCTGCTAACACTTTCCTGTTCTGTGTTGGCTGGTTCCGTCCCCCTTGAGGCTCAGGAAGCCACCGCTTCTTCGGCTGCGACGTCGTCCGCTGTCCAGGCCATCCGCGGTTTAGCCGGCGTACAGATCCAAGAGAAGGACGGTCAGGTTGTCGGCATCGATTTTCGCAAATGCAGCGACACCTGGGGCGAAGTCTTTCCCAGGGTGCTCGATCTTCCGTCGCTGCAATCGATTTCGGTCGGTGGCCCGCAAGCGACCCATGAACGGATCGTCTCGCTCGCAAGTTTGCCGAACCTCCGATCGCTGCGGATGGAGCAGTGCCCGATCACCGACGCTACCATCGCCGCAGTGGCACGGTTTCCCAAGATCGAAGACGTAGGGCTCGATCGATGCCCGATCACCGATGAGAGCATGAAGAGTCTTTCGCAGGTCGCTGCGATCAAACGGATTCGCATGCCTCGCACCGAGTTGACCGATCACGGACTCTCGTATCTCAAAGACGCTTTCCAACTCGAGCTTCTCGATCTCGCGGAATGCCATCAGATCAGCGACGAGGGATTGACGCATTTGAAGGGGCTGAGCAAGCTTCGCAACCTGACCCTATCGGGTCCGCGAATCACCGATGTGGGCATGATGCATCTCGCGGGTTTGACCAACATGGTCGCCATCTCATTTCATCAATGCGCCATCACCGATCAGGGTTTCGGTGCTCTATCGGGAATGACCAAGCTGAAGGAGTTCGATGTCTTTCGCACTCGCGTTGGTGGCCATGCGTTGTCTTCGATCGCAGGTGCCAAAGAGATATCGAAGATCAAGATGCGGGATTCCGCGATCACGACTCAGGGTATCGTCGAACAGATCGGCAAGTTCCCGAACCTGACAGCGCTTGATCTGAGCGAAACGACGATCCAAGATGGTGCTCTGGTCGAGATAGGCAAGCTGACCAAGCTGGAGGATTTGAATCTGTGGCGATCGCAGGTCACCGACAGCGGAATCACGTTCCTGGTCGAACTGCCGCTGAAACGCTTGAACTTGGATGATACTTCGATCGGTGATGCCGCGATTCCCTACATTGCCCGAATCCGATCGCTTGAGTTTATTCATTTGGGCAAGACCGCTATCACCGACGAGGGGATTCAGGGTCTGAAGGAGTTGACCAAGCTCAAGGATCTCGTGCTGACCAATAACGGCTTGAGTGCGGAAGGGGTCAAGCGTCTGCAGTCCCAGTTGCCCAAAACCAACATCAAGTTCTAGGGACGGTTTTCGGCTCGGATCTAGCCACATCGGATTCACCGAAGAATTTTTGGAGTGACGGAAAACCGGTGTTGACACTCCGTCGCTGAATTTCGTAATCCCATGGCATCGATTGTTCTATGAGTGCAATCGCCACCGCGTGATCGAAGAACAGAAACGAACCAATCAAAAAGCCTTATCGTCAGTCGGGAATTTGCGGGAATACTCGACTGGCCTTCCTCCTGGGTTGGAGCAGCACATAACCAACGGACGGTGAGTACTGGGTCATTCGCCGTTCGCTGGTGCTACACGATAAGGCTTGCGACTGCGCACTGGGGCAAACACCCGTTTGCCCCAGTGCCAGGGACCACGAAACCGGCGGATCGCGCAAGTGCGGACGCCGGTTTTTTGTTTGCGCAGAGATAACGTGCCAGCGGTTCAGATGGCACGCCCAGAGGCTTTGCGACGGGCGTGGGTACGACAAGCTCCCCAGTGGCCTTGTGCCACTGGAAGCTAGGCTTCATCGCTAGCAAGCGACTGGCACCCATAACGCCCCCCGGTTGCCTTGTGCAACCGGAGGCAAAGCTTACTCAGCTAGCGTTGGGGTCGCACGCTAAACTAGCTCAAGAAGTTGAAAACGGTACCTGACACCTTTTCGTAGACGAAACCTATGTCATACGCTTTCGCAATTGAGCTTTAAGCTCCGTTGCCATCGTCTCCAGATCGGTGCTCGTTTTGGCTTGCAATTCCTCGTCGGTCGACAGGGGAAGACTAAGCAGATTTTGCAACATGCGTATCTTGCCAAATAACTCTCCCTCTTCACGGCCCTCTTCACGGCCCTCTTCACGACCTTTCTTGAGAAGTTGATCGGCGATCGAACCGGGTTCAATCTGCGTTGGAAATATCTTTTGTAGGGTCATCGTAAGTGTCTCCATCGGTATAACTTGGCTCGTGGCCATGATGTACACCACGATCGCATCCAAATGCTCTCTTTGGAATGTCGTCGCTCCTCGCTCGAGCAACCGTTGAAGGATACGTTCCAATCGGTCCGCCAACTCCTGCCGACGAGCATATTTTAGCAGATTCAAGACGCTTTGCAAAAAAGGATCCGCCGCCAGCGATTCGTCAGGAACCTGCCCAAGATCCAGAAGTGGAAACGCGAATCGGATACTGTACTGTCGCAACTCGTTGGGCCCTCCTAGGAGTTCGTCGATGCTACACGGCGCGGACCAAGCCGCTTCGCCGTGATAGATGACCAATGGGACTACCGGGCAAAGGGACTGGCCATTGCGCTGCCGTTGTTCCCAAATCCGGACGATGTAACGTAGCAATTGAAAGCAAGTCATCGGATCGGCTTGGCTCTTGTGCTCCAAAAGGATGTAGACCAAGGCTTCGTCAGGGGACTCTCCTTGCCGGAAGGTGCGCGCTGAATAAAGAAGATCGGAAAAACTCTCTCGCAATTGCGGATCAATGAAAGAATCTTTCTGCAGTTCGAGCGTGCTTAGATCCAAAACACGAGCAACGCTCTCCGGCAGATGCGTCTCGATCAAGCTTCGGAGAGCGGACGCGTGCGAGAATGCATAGCGGAAAAAATTGTTGTGGGGCGTTGGTAGTTGAGCATCTTCCATGAATTGGATTCTACTCGATGCAAACGATCGGTTGCAGCGCACTCGGTAAGACGCCTATTAGGATCGGAAATCATCCGCTTCAACTCGGCCTGGCTGTTTGCTAGCTTTCTCTCTGCGTCATGGAGTCACGGCAAGGGGCGTTGCTATTCACGCGGATCGCTCCGATCAACGAGTCGGGTTTTCGGCCAACTGACTCTGCGATTGAATTTCAGCCGAAGACAACTCGCCGCGATACAAGCGGACGTCCGCGATGCGACCACGGTAATGATCCTGGGCGCCAAAACCAATTTGAAGAGGCGCATCCGTAGTCAAGTCATAATCGTTCGCATCCATCGGAGAAGACTCCGACACGAGAGAACCATCGATGTATAGCTTGAGCTTGCTCGCTCCGCGCACGGCAGCGATATGATGCCAACCGGGTGCGAGCTCACGATCATAAGTCGCGTTGCGGCCTGCTTCAATCGATAGTACGCGACCCGAAGGAAGTGTTCCGACGAACAGCCTCCCTCGGTACACCGCCATCGACCAAGCCCGCCGATACTTGACATCGGGCGTGTGGTCAACACGCCCAAAGCGAGTCCAGTTCTCATCGCCATCGTAGCGATAGATTTCTGCGAGCGGCAATGTGCCACCATACATCTTGCCGTTGTAGACCATCAGAGGCATGGCCTCGAGTTCCTGGCCCAGTTTCCCAGTATCAACCCAATCGAAATCTCCGCAGTAACGAAATACGTGCGCTTTGGGCCACTCGCTCACATAGAGTTCGCCACGATGAATTCCGAAGCCGTATGTTTGCGTTGCCTCCGGAATCGCACCGACTTGCTTCCACTCTTCGCCATCGAATCGAAAGACCGAACCTTCGTCATAGCTGGTCGCGTAGATCGCATCGTTGAAAACAGTCATCGCTTCGACTCGTTTTCCGTCGGGAGTAGGACATGCGGTCCACTTCTGCCCACCCTCGTAACGGAAGAACCCCGCAGGTCGATACAGCGAACTCGCATAGAGTTTTCCTCGGAATACGACGAGCGACGCGATCGCTTCGGTCTCAGACGAAAGCGAACCGCAATCCTCCCAGATATCTCCTTGCGCCAATCGAAAGACTTTGCCGC
Source organism: uncultured Pirellula sp. (assembly GCA_964464255.1). GTDB lineage: Bacteria > Planctomycetota > Planctomycetia > Pirellulales > Pirellulaceae > JBKCUI01. The sequence goes on along the minus strand of CAYXFO010000021.1, from coordinate 1,180 downwards.
CGAACGCCGGATTCTCCGACTCCGACAAACTCGAACCCGCAAGTCGATACTTCGACGAAGCGGCATACAAACTGCCGTTATAAACCGCGAGTGCGGAGATGGAGTTGGCGCGATCGGGGCTCCCAAGATCCGTCCATCGGTCATTCCCTTCCCAGCGAAACACACGTCCAGTTTGATCCGCGCCCGCGTGGCAGGTCGATGCATAGAGCCGACCGTTATGCACGCACAAAGAAAAGATATAGACCGCATCGCCGAGTCGACCGTGGTCGGTGAACTCATTCTCCACTCGGCCCTGATCGATCCCGAAGTGGACCTGGCGCGAGTTGGGTTGGCTATTGGTCACACCGCCATGGTTGTAGATCCCCAAATGGAATCCGCGACGTTCCTTCGAATCGTAGCAACTGACCAGATCCCCGAGAGTATCCCCTAAGTCTTCATCCGTATGCGCCCAGAGCGAAATCGAAAATGGAGTTGTTCCAAGTTTCAAGTGGTCGACCGGTGCAACCTCGACGATCGACGTTCGTCCATCGAAACGAGCCCCGCGAATTTGACCTCGTGTGTCAGCACCTTCCCCAAAGTCGATCCCTGTCGCGATCGTTTTCAATTTTGATGACGAAGCATCCTGGGTATCGTCCCGAAGCGGCCAATGCCCCACAAGCTCCGCATCGCTTGCTTGTTGCGCCAGTAGCAGATCGACTCGTGTTGCGCAAATCGACGCCGTCATCAACGTCATGATCCACGTTGTAAGACCGAACCAACGCAGCGTGAACTTGGAACATCGCATCGTGTCAACGGATCCCATGATGTCTTCTCGAATTGCGGGTAGCTAGGAAGCATGTCGAGCGAAAACAGACGGAGATCGCCCAGTGAAGCAGATCAACCAGTGAAATCACCCAGTGAAATCACCCCGCATATTGTTGCAAACCTGGAGCCCGATCGAGACGGGTTTCTATCGCCGCCAGAAATTATTTCGTTTTTTTGATTGACTCGCTCAAGCCCCTATTGTACTATGACGTTAATACAACGGTACAGGAGGTTTCACATGCAGATCCATATTCAGGCTCAAGACGGGGTTCCGATCTACTTGCAGGTCATGCAGCAGATCAAGTACCTGGTCGCTTCAGGCCGGCTCGAGCCGGGTGAGGAGTTGCCGTCGATCCGAGCACTTGCCGAACAGCTG
>CAYXFO010000020.1:0-22414 GCA_964464255.1 uncultured Pirellula sp. | reverse complement strand
CCCCCCAACCCCCTCTCCCCGAAGCGGGGCGAGGGGGAGAATTATTCCTATTTTCTTTTCTCCCAACTCAAGTCAGCAGGACTCCTATGCCAAAGCCTTTGTTTCGCGGAGTGTGTGCATCATCGATCACCCCCTTCCATCCGGATGGTCGTTTGTGGCTCGAGCGGCTCAAACCCCATATCGATTGGCTCATTCAAGAGCGAGTCGATGCAATCTCGCCTCTGGGGAGTTCGGGCGAGTTCCCTGCGATGGAATGCGCCGATCGAGAGCGCATGCTGGCCGCAGCCCTCGAAGCGATCGATGGTCGAGTTCCCGTCGTAGCCGGTACGCATGACTACTCCACTGCTCGCACAGTCCAGTTGTCGAAATTCGCAGAATCGAAAGGTGCCGATGCACTACTGATTGTCCCACCTTACTACATGGCGCCGACGCCATCGCAAGTCATGGACCATTATCGACGCATCGCCGAGTCGGTCTCGATTCCGATCGTTCTCTACCACAACATCCCATTGACTTGCGTCGATCTAACGACGGACCATCTTCTAAAACTCTTCGAAGAGAAAGCCATCGGCGCGGTCAAGATGTCGCATCCTGACCCGGACCGGCAATGCCAGCTGCTCCAAGCAACCAACGGGCAATTCTCGGTCTATGCCGGAATCGATACCGCAGCGTTCGAAGGCCTGTGCCATGGTTCTCATGGTTGGATCTCGGGCATTCCCAGCACCGTGCCAAGCCGAGCGCGGAGGCTGTATGAACTGATCGCGATCGAGAGCGATCTGCCCGGGGCTCGCGAACTTTGGAACAAGCTCGCTCCTTTGATGCGATTGCAATTCCAGGCCTACCACTCCAAAGGGGAAGGTGCTCACTGGTTTAGCACGATGAAGGCGGCACTTAACATGATCGGGCCCGCAGTCGGCGATCCGCAGCCTCCCGTCCTGCCCCTGCCTGCATCGCATCGCAAAACGCTTGTCGAGTTACTAAAGAACCTCGGCTACCAAGTCAACGACCAAGGCTAATCATGCGTTCGATATCTCTGATCGATCTCCGACAACGCGTGGCTGCGATCCTCATCGCTTGCGGCATGAACTCCACGCATGCCGAAGAAACGGCCGAAGCGCTCGCAACCACCGATGCGATGGGAGTCTTTACCCACGGCACGAAGCTGCTCGCGGGCTACGTCAAGAAATTGCAAGGTGGCGGCTACGTCGCGACTGCGGAACCTAGGGTCGAACGTGAAGGGCCAGGCTGGGCCATCGTCGACGGGCAATCTGCACTGGGTCAAGTTGGCTGCACCTTCGCCATACGCAAAGCGATCGAAAAGGCACGCAATGTCGGTGTCGCTTATGTGGGGCTCAAAAACACTGGTCACATCGGTGCCGCAGGCTACTTCGCCAGCTTGGCCGCTCGTGAAGGATGCATCGCGATGGTCACAGGCAACGATATCCCAAGTGTTGCGGCTCCGGGGTCGCGTAAAGCAGTCCTCGGAAGCAATCCGTTGGCGTACGCCGTTCCCGTCTTTGATGGCGATCCGATATTGCTCGATATCGCGACCGCGGCCGTGGCCGGAGGCAAAGTCTACGCCGCGATTCGCAGAGGTGAACCGATCCCTCCGACGTGGTTGATTGGACCGGATGGTCTGCCGACCACCGACGGCAGTTTGTATCCGCAACATGTCTCGCTCGCACCTATGGCTGGCCATAAAGGGTACGGCTTTGGATTGTGGTGCGAAATCCTGTCGGCCATTTTGCCGGGCGGCAACATGACGTGGCAAGTGGGAAGCTGGATCTTTGATCCACCGAGTCGCCCCTCCTGGCACAACGCGTCGTTTATGGTCTTCGATGTCACAGCCTTTTCCTCGCGAGAAGCATTCCATCAGCGACTGCGCACACTGATCGATGAACTGCATGCATCGCCGACGGCGGACGGAGTGGAACGAGTCGTGTTGCCCGGCGAGCATGAATGGAACCGTTATCATACGGCTTTGCAACAAGGGATCATGCTACCCCTCGATGTCGAGGAGTCGTTGCAGCGTGCAGCGGAAATGACCGGTATCGCCCTTTCTTGATTTTTTGAACCAGGATTTATTTCTATGAAGATCATTCGTTACCAAACCGCCAACGGCAATATCGGATATGGTCAGGAACATGTCGATGGCACGATCACTCGCATCGAAGGCAATCTCTTTGGTTCTTTCCATGATACGCATCAAGGGGTAAGCGTTGCGAAACGGCTTGCACCTATCGAACCTCGGGACATCATTTGCATCGGGCTCAATTATCGCAAGCATGCTGCCGAGGGAAACCAGCCGATTCCCGAGTGGCCCGTTGTCTTTATGAAGAACAGCGGCACCCTGCAGCATCCCGGTGACCCGATTGTTCTGCCTCGGAAACTCATGAGCGATGCGGTCGACTATGAATGCGAGCTTGCGGTCGTGATCGGCAAGGATTGCTACAACGTCTCCAAAGCCGACGCTCTGAAGTACGTCTTGGGTTACACCTGCGCCAACGATGTCAGCGCCCGCGATTGGCAGATGAAGTATGGTGGCAGCCAATGGTGCCGTGGCAAAACGTTTGCTACGTTCTGCCCGCTCGGGCCATGTCTGGTTACCACTGACGAGATCCCCGATCCCAATAAACTCGGCATCCGTACGATTCTCAATGGCCAAACGATGCAGGATTGGAACACGGACGACATGATCTTCGATGTCCCCACACTGATCGAATTCCTGAGTGGCTCTACTCGCTTGGCAGCTGGGACCGTCATCCTAACCGGAACTCCGCACGGTGTCGGTGGCGCACGCAAGCCACCCGTCTTCTTGCAACCGGGAGATAACGTTACGATCCAGATCGATGGTATTGGTTCGCTCACCAATCCGGTGATTGCAGAGGAGACGGCCGCTGCATGAAAGCCTTAGGGATCGATATCGGTTCGTCGAGCATCAAGGGAGCGGTCCTCGACCTCTCTTCGTTGACGGTCATGACACCGGTGGCTCGTCCCTTTCCCTCACCCATCGAAGGTCTACCGAAGGGATGGGTCGAGATCGATCCGATCGCGGTCGTCCATGCCGTCGATGACGTGCTATCGAGCTTGATCGAACAAGCTCCCGATGCAACCTGGCTCGGTTTCTCGGGCCAGATGGGCGGCTTGATTCTGCTCGATGACCAGGCTCGGCCTCTTACGAATTATGTTTCCTGGCAGGATCAGCGATCGACTGAGACCGGTGGCGATGGAAAGTCGCTGCTCGATCGGATTCGCGACACCTGGAAGGATGCTGGCCTCTTAGCGGAATTGGGAAGCGAACTGCAAGCAGGTTCTACAACGACCCTTATGGCTTGGCATCGAGAACAAAATCAACTGCCCCGACATGCGATCCCTGCGAACATCGCGGACTTTGTCATTGCACATCGCGTAGGCCATCCGATTCCGATGCATGCCACCCATGCGATCGGTATGCTCGACTTGAGCCACGGAGGTTGGCATCGCGAGGCATTCGAGCAACTTGGTTTGCGCGATTTCGAATTCCCCGAGTTGTCGCAGACGGAATCCTGTGTGGGAGAATGGAAACACTTTGGGAAAACGTTGCGTGTGTTTGGTTCGTATGGCGACCAACAATGCGCGTTGCGTGGTGCAGGCCTGCAGCAGGATGAGTTGTCCCTCAATATCTCGACCGGCTCCCAGGTCAGTCGTCGCACCACCCGCTTCCAACCGGGACGGTATCAGAGCCGTAAATATTTCTTCGGCGATACGCTCGATACGGTAACGCATCTGCCTGCTGGACGTTCTCTGAATGTACTGGTCGATTTGCTTACAGAGTTGGCTCAAGCACAGGGGATCGTACTCGAGCATCCCTGGGAAACGATCAACTCTCTGGTTGAGAGTGTGGACGATACGGATCTCGAAATCGATCTGGCATTCTTCCAGGGTCCGCTTGGAAATCGAGGAAGCATCAAAAATATCTCCATGGGGAATTTATCGGTCGGAACCTTGTTCTTGGCTGCGTTTCGAGAGATGGCCGATAACTATGTTCGCATCTCGGAGCGTTTCTCGTCTATGGATTGGAAGGGAGTGGTTCTCTCCGGAGGCCTCACGCAAAAAGCACCTCGATTACGGTCGCTGCTCAAGGATCGCTTTACAGTTCCGTTGCGGGAATCGGCGGGCGAGGAAACGCTCGCGGGATTGCTCGACATTGCACGACATTGCACGACATGACACACTTCGACAACATGATTAGGGGAGTTTGAACATGAAAAGCCATCGCAAACATTTCGCTATCCCGATGAAGCAAGCAGTGTTCGCTGCGATCGTAACGGCTTCATGCTGGAATGGTTTCAGCCAAGCCCAAGAGACCAAGACCGAGCCATCGCGCTTCGTGGACCATTCGCTGTTGATTGCGCCGGAGTATCCCTGCACGTGGCCGAGCCACCCGTTTCCACGATTCTCGATCATGCATCAACGCACGATCGGACCGGATTCCGCCTACAACGTCGATGCACTTCTCATCGATGGCAACACTGGAACGCAGATGGATGTCCCTCCGCATTCGGTTGCTCGCCCGGATTTAAATCGTGAGAAATCGGGCCCGTTGGGATTGGCCTACACCGACAAGATCGAGCCATGGCAATTCGGAGGTGAGGCGGTGGTTGTCGATGTTCGCGACTTGCTCGATCAAGCTCCCAAGGGAGTTAGCCCGCTTGTCAAGCCGATGCATGTCGAACGGTTCGAGAAACAGCATCGCCCAGTCCGATTCGGCGACGTGGTATTGTTTCGGAGCGACTACACCGACAAGTACTACGCACCCTACCCTCAAGGCCGACGCTTCATCGCAGATGTATTGGATCAGAAGGCACCGGGGTATCCCGATCCTGATCCAGAATGCATGGAGTTTCTCGGCAAGCGTGGCGTGATGGCGTTAGGGACCGATAGCGCGAGCATGGGGCCACTGCCGACACTTGCTGAGCCAACCCACTACGCCGGTCTCAAGTACGGAATGATTTGGACCGAGGGAGCGACCAACCTCAAGGAATTGCCTCCGACGGGTGCGTTCTACTGTTTGCTCGGTCCGAAGCACAAAGACGGACCCTACGGTGAAGCGCGTGCATTTTCGATCGTTGGCGGCAAGCTTCCTGCGCGACTCATCGATGCGTGTCGCAACAAGCGCGCCGTCGACTTATCGCCGACACTTTCCGCCGACTACCCTTTAACGTCTCCCGGGATCGGCACCGCGAACCATCGTCAAACGTATCTCAAGATCGATTTCGTGTATGCCGACTACCTCGATATGTGGCATCATGGCCACCTTATGGATGCGATGGCCGGTACACATTTGGTCCCTCCGAGTTATGCGTTGCCTGCGGATACGCAAGCGGTGCAGTATGCTCCCGAGGTGCGCGGTTGGTTAGAGGAATATGAAAAGCGATATGGGAAGCGCGGGACCAGCGAACTTACGACCGAGAAGGTGCCGATTGAATGGACATGTGGCGAAGCACGAGTCATCGATGTTCGATCGCTCGTTGGAACCGTTCCTGCGGATAGCTGGCCAGCGTCTCCCGAGATATCGGTCGCTGAAATCAAGAAATACGAAGCGGCATCGGGCGAACTGCGACCCGGCGATGTCGTGCTCTTCCAAACAGGTCACAACGATCGTTACCTCCGACCCGACCGAACCGACAAGTCGTTGTGGATGGACCCGCTCGCTGGAAAATCGGAGGGTTGGCCCGCGATTGGTCCCGATGCCGTGGTTTATCTTCAATCGAAAGGGATACGCTGCATCGCAAGCGATGCGCCGGATCTTGGTGGCGTCGATCCGCGTCGCGCCTTGATGACTTACTGGGCGATAGGAAGTCGTGAAATGGTGGGAGTAGAATTCCTGGTGAACGTCGACAAGATACCCGCGAAGGGTGCGTACTTTTTGTTCGCTGCGGTCAATGTCCGTGATTGCCACGGCGGTCCCGGTCGTGCGATCGTGCTGTGGTAGTAGGAAATTGAACCCATGAAGAAAAATCAGGCTCCGACCGATGCTGAGGGTTCCTTGACCACTGCCCTGCAAAAGGTTGCTTGGCGAATCGTTCCGTTCATCTGTCTTCTGTACGTCCTGAATATTCTTGATCGAGCCAACGTGGGGTTCGCCCGCTTGGCGATGCAAGATGACTTGGGACTGAACAAGGCAATGTTTGATCTCGGCTACGGGATGTTTTACGTCGGATACATCCTTTTCGAAGTACCCAGTAATCTGTTGATGCGACGGTTTGGTGCGCGGCGATGGATCGCGCGCATCATGATCACTTGGGGATTGGTTTCGGCGGCAACGATGTTTGCCCGAGATGTGTGGACTTTTTACTCGCTTCGTGTTCTGCTCGGGATTGCCGAAGCGGGTTTCTTCCCCGGCATCATCCTTTATCTCAGTGATTGGTTCCCAGATCGGCAGCGAGCCAAGATGACGGCGTTTTTCATGCTGGCGATTGGACTTTCGAATGTGCTCGGAAATCCGCTTTCGGGCTGGATCATGGACCACTTCGATGGCGTCAACGGGTGGCATGGATGGCAATGGTTGTTTCTGCTGGAGGGACTGCCAACGTCGCTGGTCGGGATCACGGTGCTGTTCTACTTGCAGGACTCACCACGAGATGCGAAATGGCTAAGTGACAGTCAACGTAGCAGCCTGATCGAACACTTGGCCGAGGAGGATCGTCAGCGACAAGCTCAGCACGGACCCGATCGTTGGCAGGCCATGTTGCAACCGCGGGTTTGGTTGCTGATCGCGATCTATTTTACCGTGGCGGTCGGGTCGAACGCTGGCGGAGCCTACTTCCCGACGCTCATCAAAGAACAATATCAACAAGCTTCCAATCTACAGATCGGACTCCTGACCGCGTTGCCGCATTTATGCGCGATCGTGGTTATGTCGATCGTGGGAATTAGTTCCGATCGAACAGGGGAGCGGCGTTGGCACTTGGCGGGTTCGGCGATGCTTGCCGCTGCGGGATGGAGTCTCGTTGCCTGGGGACCATCCCCGATCGTCGCGATGGTCGGGCTCTGCCTTGCTCAAGCAGGAATGATGAGCATGTTGCCGGTGTTTTGGACCTTGCCCGGCGTATTCCTATCGGGAGTCGCGGCTGCGGGAGGCATTGCCTTGATCAACTCGGTCGCCAACATCGGAGGCTTTTTCGGCGCTTCGATCCTTGGGCAACTCGGACTCTGGTCGATGGCAGTGATTCTTTTGGCTGGTAGTGTGTTGAGTGCAGCATCGCTGCGGCATTGGCGTGCCGGTCGTTCTTCGGAGATGGAGGCTGTAGACGAACAGGGCGTACGACGGACTTCTAGTCCGTCGTCGTTGGGAACGAACGGACTGGAAGTCCGTTCTACAAGTTCTGATGGACAATCTCCTACGGCAGAGGTTAGAAATGAGTAGTAACCTGTTTTCCTTGACCGATCGCGTTGCTGTTGTCTCCGGTGCTGCACAAGGTTTGGGCCAGGCAACGGCTCTGGCTTTAGCGCAAGCGGGCTCGCACCTTGTGCTCGTCGATCGCAATCTTGCCGGTGCCCAGCAAACGGCGGAGAAAGCTCGGGAGAACGGTGTCCGCGTTGTGTGTTGCCAGACCGATGTGGCGAACCCGGCCGCGATCCGAGAATTGTTCGATCGGGTCGATCGCGAGTTTGGACGTGTCGATTTCCTCGGCAATATCGCAGGAGATGGTGTGCTCACTCAACCCGAGGAGTTGACCATCGAACAACTGCAGCATGTACTCAACAACCTCGTCATCGGTCGATTTTGTATGTGTCAGGAAGCAGGCAAGCGTATGCTGGCTCAAGGCCGCGGTTCGATTATGAACATCGGATCGCTGGCGAGTTCGACGGCGCTCGGTCGAGGCCATATCGCCTACAGCATGGCGATGGGAGCAGTGATTCAAATGACGCGCGAGCTGAGCACCGAATGGAGTTATCGCGGAGTGCGAGTCAACTGCGTAACCCCCGCGCAAGTGATCAATCCCGGCCTAACTGCACGCATGGAGGCGGATCCGACACTTGAAGGCCGATTTCTAAGAGGCATCCCCGCGGGGAGACTCGGGGTTCCGCAAGACATCATGGGGCTGGCTGTGCTCTTGGCGTCCGACGCATCGGCCTGGATCACGGGAGCAATCATCCCGATGGATGGTGGCAACATGGCCATGAACGCCGGAGGCACACCCGGGCATGAGCAACGCCCTGTCCAATCCTTTCACCAACAGAACCCACCCAAGTCATGAACTTGTCTCATCGCATTTCTCAGGATGTCGGTCTCCTCCTTTATCGCACGATGCAGATCATCCGCAAGACGGAGGAGGAGTTGGCACGTTCCCACCAACGAGGTTTGATCCATGGTGCGTGCCATACGTATGTCGGTCAGGAAGCGATCGCGACCGGGGTCTGCGCTCATTTGACCAGCGATGATCCTGTTTTCAGTACCCATCGCGGCCACGGCCATGCACTGGCGAAAGGGATGCCACCACGCGAGTTGATGGCAGAACTTTTCGGAAGAGCGACCGGTTGTTCGCGCGGTCGCGGAGGGAGCATGCACTTGTTCTCCCCCGAGATCGGAATGATGGGGACCAGCGGCATCGTCGGCCCATGTATCCTGCAAGCGTGCGGAGGGGGCTACAGTTCCAAGATTCTCAAGAATGGAAGCGTTGGGGTTGCGTTCTTTGGGGATGGCGCCGTGAACAACGGAGCGTTTCATGAAGGACTGAACATGGCCAGCATCTGGAAGCTGCCGGTGCTGTTCGTGTGCGAGAACAATCAATATGCAACCGAGGTCCCGTTCGTTTATGCAAGCGGTATTCCCGACGTGGGGCGACGCGCAGCGAATTATGGAATGGCAGGCTTTGAAGTTGATGGCAACGATGTTCTCGAAGTTTACCGAGTGGCTGGCGAAGCGATCGCGCGAGCTCGTGCAGGCGGCGGCCCCACATTGATCGAGTGCAAGACGTATCGCACGCGGGCACATGCCGAGGGGATGGGAGATTTCACCTATCGAACGCGCGAGGAAGTTGCCGCATGGAAAGAGAGGTGCCCTCTGTTGCGATTACGCAGCGCGATTCCCGATTCCGCGACCGCTTTCGATGGTATCGATGAGGAAATCAGCGAACTCGTGAAACAAGCTCGCGAGTTTGCGGAATCCAGCCCAGAACCAGACGGGGCGTCGGCGACGCAGCACGTGTATTCGAAGGATGCTGAGTTGGGGGCAAGCAAGACGGAGCCAGCCAAGTCCAGTCGAGTGACAACCTTCGTGACCGCGACCCGCGAGGCACTCGAGCATGCCATGGCAAACGATCCGTCGATCTTTGTCATGGGGGAAGGGATCGGTGTTCGAGGAGGGAACTTCACAACCACACTAGGCCTGTATGAGAAGTATGGTCCCGAGCGATTGTGCGATACGCCGATCTGCGAACGGGGCTTTGTCGGATTGGCTTGCGGAGCGGCGATGACGGGTACTCGACCTGTGATCGATTTTATGTTCATCGACTTCATTCACGATGCGTTCGGCGAGATCGTCAATCAGATCGCCAAGATCCAGTACATGAGCAGCGGTCGACTCAAGATGCCACTGTTGCTTCGCGGATGCGGCGGTGTTGGTCACTCGGCGGCAACGCACCACTCAGGGTTATACCATTCGGTCTATTCCCACATTCCGGGCTTACGAGTCGTGGTGCCATCGAATCCCTACGATGCCAAAGGGCTGATGGCTCATGCACTTCGCAGCAACGATCCGGTGTTGTTCTTAGAGCATCGAGAGTTGTTGCAAACCAAATGCGAAGTGCCGGAAGAATACTACGAAATTCCTTTCGGCCAGGCTCGCATCGCCCGCAGCGGAACCGATGCGACGATCGTCGCGATTGCTTTGATGGTGGAACATGCCAAGCAAGCGGCAGAGCAATTGGCTCGCGAAGGAATCTCGATCGAGATCATTGATCCTCGCACCGTCTCACCGCTCGATATACCCACAATTTTGCAATCGGTCGCGAAGACCGGCCGACTGTTGATTGTCGATGAAGCGTTTGGTCCATGCGGTCTCGCATCCGAGATCGCAGCTCAGGTCGCCGATGCTGGTTTCGATGATCTCGATGCGCCGATCAAACGACTACATGGTGCATTTGCCCCAACTCCATACGCACCGCCGCTGGAACGCATGGTCACACCGAACGTTGCGCAGATCGTTCAATCTTTACGAGATCTGCTGGAGGAATAGCATGGCACAGGAAATCACGATCCCTCGTCTCGGTTGGTCCATGGAAGAAGGGATCTTCGGCGAGTGGCTCCGAGCAAACGGTGACTTCGTCGAAGCGGGTGAGATGGTATTTCTGCTCGAAGGAGAGAAAGCCGCACATGAGATCGAATCGCTGGAAACTGGGTACCTCTACATCCCTGACGATGGTCCGCGTCCGGGCGAAACCGTTCAAGTAGGGCAAGTCATCGGCTTTCTGCTCGGAAAAGGCGAGACGCCTCCGGTATCCACTCCGAAGGGACCCGCCCAAAGAGCAGCCGTGGCGACGCCTGCTGCGGTTGAACCAAAACCGGTGGTGGATCGATCGGTTGCAGTTCCTCAAAAAGTGGTGCAATCGGACAATGTCGTGTCACGACAACGGGTCGCAGGCCCTGCCGCGCGGCGGCTGGCACGCGAATTAGGAATCGACTTGAACGCAATAACGACTCCCGATCCGACCGGACGGGTGTTGACGGAGGATGTGAAACGCGGGGTAGCGTTGTTCGACTCGCCAAGGGGCTTGGTTTCCGATCCCGTGGCCAGTCCGCGTGCGCGACGCCGCGCACGGGAATTGGGTGTCGATTGGAGCAAGGTCCGAGGCACGGGACGCAAGGGACGGATTCGCGAGCGGGATATCGTAGCGCATGTATCGATCGCACCGCCAAGCGTTCCGAAGACGAATGAGATCGCGCCAGCAAGTCCAGGCCGACATGCACCTGCATCGAAGCTTCGACTGGTTCTGGCCCAGCGGATGCAGGCGGGGGTTTCCCAGGCGGCACCCGTCACGCTCCATACCAAGGTCGATGCCGATGCCTTGGTCGCTTATCGGAACCAACTCAAACAGGTTGCATCTGACGGTAACGTTCCTAGCTACAACGACATTTTGATTTGGCTTGCGGCAAGAACGCTGCGAGAGCAACCTCAATTGAATGCCTATTGGTATCAGGATGGGATTCATTCCTATGATGCGATCCATATCGCCACCGCAGTGGATACCGACAATGGTTTATTGGCACCCGTGATTCCGAACGCAGATCAACTGACCTTGTTGCAGATCTCGGATGAGACTCGACAACGCATCACGGCAGCAAGGTCGGGTTCATTGAATCAAAGGATGCTTCAGGGTGGAACCTTTACGATTACCAATCTCGGGATGTTCGGTATCGATGGGTTTACGCCGATTCTCAATCTGCCCCAGGCTGGGATTTTAGGGGTCGGGCGGATTGTGGAGGAACCGGTTGTTCGGGATGGTCGCATCGAAGCTGGGCGAACGTTGACGCTGAGCCTGACGTTCGATCATCGAGTCCTTGACGGAGCGCCCGCTGCTCGATGGCTGCAACGATTGTGTGATTTGATTGAATCGCTGCGGCATGATGCGTAACGCAATTAGCGCTCGGCGAGATCGGTCTGCAGTGGCTTGGGCTGCTTGTTCCAGGCGTTGCACAGGGCCGCAGTCGCCCAGCCGGTCGCCATGATGGATATGAATTGATCGGTATCGTGCGGATCGCCGTTGTCGAAGAATTCCTGCACTGGGTTGGCGCGACTGGATACATACCACGATCCGTCTTCGAGTTGATGATCGATCAGCCACTGAATCGCGCGGCGATATCTATCCTGGATAAACACGATTCCATTTTTGTAGTCATTGTCCGTGTTGGCTAAGACGATCAGGCTGAGTCCGGTGGCATAGGCATCGCTTTCGTCCCCGATCCGTTGCCCCCAACCACCGTCTGGATTTTGGAGTCGCCAGAGGGTGTCGCTAGAACGAAATCGAGCTTGCATCGAGCTGATCATCAACGCACGAGCCTGTTCCTCAGCATTGAGGTGGTTCTTCTTCCAAAGAAACCATTCGTCCGGCCCCGAGGTCCCGCCCAAACCGTCGAATCGTGATGGTTGGCGATTCTCAGCCTTCGATAGGATGTTTCGGCGATCCATTTCATCGAAAACGTAGTTGCACCATAGCATGCCAACGAGTTCCTCGGTCTCTGAAGGGATCGGTTCATTGAGGTGCCACCATCGGGCGCGACAGAGGGAGTCTGCGATTTCCTGACTCTTTGGATGATCAGGAGCGCGTTTCAGTAAACTGGCACAAATGAGCGCCGTCGCCAATCGATCCGAGGAGGATGCGGGTGGACGGTGGGAATGAATGCGCCAGCGACCGTCCTCGCGTTGGGTCGCCAGGGCCACATCGATCAAGCGATCCATCAAGTCGGAACGACCGCGAGCGGATACATCCAGCGTCCACATCGCATAACCGAGCGTCAGGCCGCGGCCATCGAGTTCCTCGCCGGGCGTGAGTCGCTTCATATCTCGATCCAGGCTCTCGCAGGTCAGTTTCAGGATTCGATCCACGCGATCGGCGTCCTTCATCCATACAAATTCCCTCGCTTCGAGCGAATGTTCTTTGGCCATACGCATCGCGAAGAGCGGCACGGCTTGATGATGGCATGAGAAGCATTGCCGATGCTGGGGGTAGCGGTCGACGCTGCCGCGAATCAGTTCCATCCCTCGTTCAATCGCCTTGCGATGGGCTTGGCGAAAATTCGATTCCTTGAAAAACTCCTGCGAGTGTGCCCCTGGGATCACTGGCACCGCGATGGTGAAGATGATGAAGATTGAGCACAGCATCAAGATCGATTGCCGCTGTCGATTCATGCCGTTTCTCCAGGAAGTTTGCGTTTCTGCTCGAATCATTCGCTCGTATTGTACACGACCTGGATCGTCAACATGCTGGATTACGTACGCTTTCCTGGCCGAGAGCGGTATCCTATGATGACGTCTGAGTTGAAGTCCAATTTTAGGTGAGGGGAATCGCTATGGCGCGCTATGATCTGCAGGATTTTGTTCGTTCGTCGCTTCAAATGGATAAAGCACAGGGGCTATTTGAACTCGAACGAGATCGGGTCCTCGAAGTCAACCTCAACGGCGACATCTGGACCAAGACCGGCTCGATGATCGCTTATCTTGGGGCGATCAAGTTCGTGCGAGAAGGGATCCTCGAGCAGGGGGTGGGCAACCTCATGAAAAAGTTCGTGTCCGGCGAGGGGACCAAACTGACGAAGGCGAGTGGGCAGGGCAAACTGTATCTCGCCGATGCGGGAAAGAAGGTTACGATCATCAGCATGCAAAACGACGCGATCTTTGTGAATGCAAATGACGTACTCGCGTTCGAAACGAGCCTCAAGTACGACATCAAGATGCTTCGCAAGGTAGCCGCGATGCTCAGCGGTGGTCTGTTCAATGCTCGCTTCGAGGGAACCGGGCTGCTCGCGATCACATCGCATTACGATCCGCTGACCCTGCATGTGACTCCCAGCCAACCCGTCTACACCGACCCCAACGCGACCATCGCATGGAGCGGCAATTTACAACCTGAGTTCAAGACCGACATCAGTCTCAAAACATTTTTCGGTCGAGGAAGTGGCGAGAGCCTGCAGATGAAATTCCAAGGCGATGGTTTCGTCGTCGTGCAACCGTACGAGGAAGTCTATATGCAGCACGGTCCGGGATGATCTTAAGGACTGGACTAGGCGATATGTTCGATCTCGATGTCACCGGTCGAGAGTTCCACGCTGGCTAACCGGACCGCAGTCATCGGGGAATGCTCAATCTGATGTTTGTTTGTTAGCGCACAGCGGGTCGAAGGTTGGGTGGGGGCGTTCTGTGTCCCTTTCTGTGAATCAAAGCTCGTTTTTCTCTTGCGGATATGGTATTTCCTGGTGAGCCCTGGATGGAGCCTCGGCAATCTTTGGAATTGCATGAACAGGTGAAAGGGGTAGCGGTTGCATCCAAGATCTCTGCGTAATCGAGGGTCAGTTCTTCTCCCCGTGCGATATCGCGCAGAGCGACGACGTTCAAGCCTTCGTAGGCCGTCGTCGGATCGCAACAGTGGTTTTGCGGTGCCCATTTTTCGGCTCGTTCGTCCCACAGCATGTAGACATCGTCGCTGATGGGGCAGGCGTATCGTTGGAAATCCGTCTGCGTCCGCTCATCCCAATGGTTTTCTACCCAACGCTTGGTGACGATACGGTGAGGCTGTTCTTCTCCCAGAAAAACGATTTCCCCTTTGCGAATGTTTCGGCGTGCAAAGATCCCGTAGCCGTGAATGCTGGCTGGCCGCACTTCGTAGCACAATTGCCGAGCGCGATGGCGCTCGATGCCCTCTGCGATGATATTCAGCAGGAATCCGCGATGACCGTGGTCGTCATGCTTCAAGATGTAGTCGGCGCTCCCTTCGTAGCCATCGGTGTAGAAGACCGAGCATGTGAAGTTCACTTCCAGGAACACTACTCTGCCTGACGGCTCGACTCGAAAATCCATGCGTGCATATCCTTTGCCGCCGAACCCACGAAAGATGCGCGAGGCTGCTTCCTTCAATTGGTTGGCGAGCACAGGGTCTGTGCAGGGAATATTGCACGCAGCGTGAAGTTCACTGGTCTTCATGGCATAGGTTTTGAATCGGGGTCCGCCGCTAAAGACATATTCGAGCGGCCGATACACGGTGCAGCTATCCGAGCCCGCATCAGCCGATACCAGCACGGTGAACTCACGTCCCGCCACGTATCGCTCCACCAGCACCTCTGGGTACACTTTCAGAAGTTTTTGTGCGACTGCCGTCAGTTGTTCATCGTCCCAAACGCAAGACATTTCATCGATACCGAGAGAATCTCCAGCCTTAGCAGGCTTTACGAACAATGGATAGCCAACCCGATTTCGAAGTTCAGCAGTTCGCTGGAGCAGTTCGTCTTGAAGACAAATCACGATGCCTTCGGGGACGGAAACATCGTTGCAGTGAGCGACGTATTTCATCAAGAATTTTGGCGGATCATACAGATTGGCGGTTGGGCCCGTGAATGGCAGATCCAGCAACTCCAGCGAAGTGATGACATCGATCGATGGAACGTCCCATTCCAAGTATCCCTCACAGAGGTTGATGAAGCAGTCGAAATTCCTGTCCTTCATGGAACGCAACTGCGCATAGGTCGTTGTTTTGTGCAAGAACACGGTTTCGAGCTCGTGATCGGGGAGCCAGCGGGCGAGATCGCGAGGTGGGTCATAATGGCGATAGTCCACTGAACTTGTGGAGTAATCGGGCAGCAGCACGCATAGTTTCATACGGCATCCTCGGTCCTAGCTTTGGTTCCAACGCTCGACAATCCAAGGCGACTGAGAGCGTGCATCTTCATCGCATCGTTTAGCAGCCGCATGGTCATCGCTGAAAATGATTCATTAGCAAAGCGGAGAATCGCACCGATCGAGGTGTAATTTTCATCCTCGCTCAGGCCGCATTGAGCGTTCACTTCGAGCACATACAGTTTGCCGGTTTTCGAATCCGTCCGGATGTCTATGCGTCCATAACCCGTCCCTCGCACAGCGAGATAAGCCGACTTGCTCACACGCTCGATTTCCGGGTGAAGCGATTGCTCGGGAACCGCGTAACGGTATACATCCTCATGGTTCGGCATAGCAGACTCGGTCTCGTAGGTTTCCCAAAGTCGATCGAAAGAGAGGAAACGTTCCTTAGAGGGGAGAGATGCGTGAAACACACGTTCTACTGGGGGATATATATACAGTTCATGTTCAGACCCGATGAGGAAGGTTGTGAATTCGCGTCCGTCCAGGAATTGCTCGGCCAGCACCCCGCCTCGCTGCAAGTCCCACCCTCGGTATCCTTGACGCAGTTCCGACATGCATCGCTCGACCTCGCCAGCGGTACTGACAACATTGCGAATGCTCAGCCCCATGCTTCCCGCGCTGACCGCCGGTTTGATGATGGCAGGGATGCCGCATTTCTCGAAGATCTCATTCGGTTGGGTGTCGTCCAGGATTTCACACCACGAAGCCGTGGGTACCCGATGAGCATCGAACAGGCGTTTCATATCGATCTTGGACGTGGTCGCATGGTAGAAAAACTCCCTAGCTCCGGTATACGCCCATCCGCGTTTCTCCAACGCACGGACCACACTGATTCCGGGAACGCCGTTGGTCTCATCGCCATCACAAAGGTTGAGTACGCACGGTGAACGCGGGAGCGAATCGACAGCGATTTCGTCTAACGAGCGTTCGACATCCTGAAGCCGTAATTCCTTCGATCGCCATTTGATCCCGAGATGGCTGAAGGACCGCGAGTACTCGGCCAGCGCGGGTTCGAAGTCATAGTAGTACTTGATATTCGGATCTTCCGTATCCAGAGCAGGTATCAGCACCCAAACGGCATAGTCCTCAATGCTGTGTTCGTTGGTTGCGAGGGGATGCATGACCCTATGGTTCACATAATGGGAAGGGAAGTGATGGCCGTCGTTTCAAAATTCGAAAACAGGGGCTTGGTAGGATCGCAAAAGAGCGAACAACCGCCGCATCGGGACGGATTATATCCACATTGCCCTGCGGTTCCATTGCAAACGACACCGATTCGCTTTGAAGAACTGGTCTGATATAATCCGGGATCTTTGAGTCGAGGTTCCAGGGGCGGTTCACATCGTCGCACGCTGTACAATCTAAATAGATCTCTTTATGGCTGAGTTAGCTCGTTTTTCATTCGGAATTGGAGATCGTTTCGGCCATCAAGCTGGAGCACAACTTCGAGCGTTTCAACGTTTGGAGCAGGATGGATGTCTCGTCATCCCGGTTTGGAACAAATCGAACCGAGAGCACACATTCATTGGGTCCGAACCCGCGAGCGTGAAGCTTGCAGCCGAACGCGCGGTGCAAGAGAATCGGTGGAATCACCCATGGCATGTGGATGCGGACCATATTCGGCTGGAGACGGTCGATCGATTTCTCGATTCCAGCGATTTTTTCACGATCGATGTCGCAGACTCGATCGGCTCGCCCGCTTCGCAATCGGATCTCGAGGCGTTTATAGCTCGGCATCCGGAATTGTGTGCGCCGCTTGAGGTACCAGGAATCACCCATCCGCTCCCATTCACGAAGGATCTGCTCTCGAGGATTGCGAAGAAATACCTGAGAGCCGTACAGGATGCCGGACGTATCTACCGACATATCCAGGACAAAAAAGGTGCCGAGGGTTTTATTGCGGAGGTTTCCATGGATGAGACCGACGAACCTCAAACGCCTCAGGATCTACTGGTCATCCTGGTAGCCATGGCCGACGAGAGGATTTCATTACAAACCGTTGCACCGAAGTTCACGGGGCGGTTCAACAAAGGGGTTGATTACGTTGGGGATCTCGCTCAATTCGAGAGGGAGTTCCTCGATGATTTGGCTGTCATCGACTACGCGATCCGAGCCTATGGCTTGCCCGCAAATCTCAAGTTAAGCGTTCATAGCGGCAGCGACAAATTCTCGCTCTACCCCATCATTCGACGAGCGATCGCATCGCGCAATGCGGGGTTGCACATCAAGACAGCAGGGACGACATGGTTGGAGGAATTGATCGGTTTGGCAGAGTCCGGTGACGAAGGGGTATGCTTTGTTCGGGAGATTTATGCGATCGCGATCGAGAAGATGGATGCGTTGACAACTCCGTATGCGAGCGTGATCGATATCGATTCGTCGAGATTGCCCGCTCTTGGTGTCGTATCGAAATGGGAAGGGAGCGATTGGGTCGGTGCCTTGCGACATGACCCGCAGCATCCAGGTTTCAACTCTAGCCTCAGACAGCTACTTCATGTCTCCTTCAAGCTTGCTGCTCAGGCGGGGCCTCGGTACACCGACCTTTTGCAAGCGCATTCCGAAGTGATCGGGCGGAATGTGTACGAGAATCTTTACGAACGGCACATGAAGCCGTTGTTTATTGGTTAAATCTATTGCGATCAGGCGTGTGGCAGTGCGTTGCTCGCCAACCGATCGGCGGCAGCAGTCCACGGTTCCGGGTTATGCGGCTCATAGACTTCGAGCATGCTAGAGGACCGCATCCATGTTCTGACTTCAGGGATCGAATCAAACCGTTTCATCCCCAGCAATTGCGAGATCACGTTTCCGAGTGCTGTCGCTTCTGCGGGACCTGCAATGACTCGTCGGTTGCACGCATCGGCTGTCATCTGACATAGCAGTTGATTTTTTACGCCGCCTCCAACGACATGAATGGTCTCAAGTGGATAACCGAGAAGATCTTCGAGCCATTGCAAACAGACGCGATAGCGAAGTGCGAGGCTTTCCAGGGTCGCACGAGCAACCGCGCCGTCGCTGTCGGGAACCCTCTGATGGCTCTTTTTCAGATAGTCGAAGATCGCATCGAGCATATCGTCGGGGGCAACGAACATCGGATGCTCCAAATCGATCCAGTGTTGAAGCGGTTTGGCTTCGGCGGCGAGAGTGGTCAGCGTGGTCCAGTCATAGGGCTTGCCACGACGCTGCCAAGATGCTCGGCACTGTTGGAACGGCCAGAGCCCCGCGATATTCTTGAGTAGCCGTACGCTTCCCTGAGCACCTCCTTCATTGGTGAAGTTGTATTGCTGGGCCTTTTCATTGAGGATGGGTCGATCGAGTTCCACGCCCATCAGGGACCATGTACCGCTGCTGATGTAGCACCAATTCGGCTTGCTGAGCGAGAAGCCTTCTGCTGGGACAGCCAAGACTGCGGCTCCCGTATCGTGTGTTGCGGGAACAACAACTCGCGTTCGCTCATCGAGGCCGGTTCGAGATCTTACCAGGGCACGGACAGGTCCGAGATCGGTTCCCGGTTGAACCGGTTCGGAGAACAGTTTTTTTGGAATTTGCAATGAGTCCAGTATGCGACTCGACCAACCGCCGGCACCTGGCCGAAGCATTTGCGTGGTGCTGGCGTTGGTGAATTCATTGACCATTTTCCCTGTCAGCAACCAGTGAAAAAAATCGGGGATCATCAGGAATCGTTCGGCGATATCCAGCAGGGGCGAGGCTTCATCCCGCATGCTGAAGAGTTGGTAGAGGGTATTGATTTCCATGAATTGAATACCGGTTTGAGAGAATATCTCAGAGCGTGATATTCTCTCGAAGGCTTGCTGCATCTTGCCTCGCGTGCGAGGGTCGCGATAGCAAAATGCGGGACCGACGATGTCTTCATTTCGGTCGAGCAGCACGTAATCAACTCCCCAAGTATCGACCCCGATGCTGGCTATCCGATTCGGATACTCCTCGGCAGCCAATGTCAAGCCTCGCTCGATTTCCTGCCACAGCTGGAGCAGATTCCAGTGAAGTCGACGCCCGATGGGGATTGGGGAGTTTTCAAACCTATGCACATCGTGAAGTTGGATCTGGTCTCCTCGAAGTTCGGCGGCGATGACGCGACCACTTGAAGCGCCCAGGTCGATTGCGAGATAGATGTCCGGTTGATCCATGGTGTGGTCCCGTAACAAGAGGGAAAGTTCTTGGTGAACTGGAGAATGAATCGATTGTCTATGCGTTCATTATTAGCGACGGTTGCGAACAGCCATTTCGAGTTGTGCGATTGCTCCGCGTATGCGAGCGAGTTGTTCAGTGCTTTCGCCCTCGCTGTTGCCGAATCGTCTGGAGTAAAATGGATCGGTCAGGTCCCGTTCATCGATCGATACGCCAGCGAGCTGGAGTTGTTGCGCTGAATGGATCAGGAATTCACGGGGGGTTTGGTGGGCTTTGCGTTTGAATCCTAATTTTTGTAAAAGCCTAGCAGCTTTTTCGTAGTAATCGATTCGAGAAGTCATGGCGCGAATGCGTCGCTTCTTGGCGAGCAATCTCGCGCGGCTCCCCGGCATGATCCATGCCAAACCTCGCCATATCGCGGCAATACAGAGGCCAAATATGACGGCACCGAAAGCAAATTGCCAAGAGAACCATCGATCGGGGGAAAGAAAACCGCCGATGAATCGACTGGACTGCAACTGGGCGAAGAAGGCCTGAATTTGAAGCCAGGCCTTTGCATAGGGGCCAGAGCTGGATTCCGCGAACAGAGAAAATATGGAGCCCTGTTTGCTCTTGTCCATGTTCATGACCATTTCGGTCCACAGATCCTGCATCGCATCAAAAGTTTGCGTGTTGGAAGTTCGAAATGTTCCGCCAGCGTTGGAGCCTTCTACGGCGGGAGTCGGGTCTAATCTGAACCAAACACCCTTGGTAGCCCATTTGGGGATCTGGATATTGGTTCGTTCCTTCAGTCCGCTATCCTCGATTTCCTTCAGTGTGAAATAGGCTTCGACCCATACGTGGGCATGATTTTGGAGAACTTGAAAATAGCCACCGTAGTCGTTGTATTCGCTCGGGCGAAAACCGATAACTAAGCGACTTGGGATTCCCATCGAACGCAGAAGGAGCGCAAGCGAACTGGCGAAGTATTGGCAATGCCCATTCTTCTTGTTGAGCATAAAGTCGGCGATTGGATCAAGCGAGCGATCAACTTGACCGGTCAGGGAAAGGGAGTATTCGAAGTCGCCACTCGTCGCGAATTGGTTTTCTAGGAAGATCGCCTTCTCCAATTTCGTCTTCAGCGGAAAATTGCTTCTGGCAAGCATGCGATTCATTTCGGGCAACGCAACCTCGAGACCGGCTGGAAAGCGAAGCAACTCTCCTTCGTATTGCGAGAAGGTTCCTGGTTGAGGACTGTCAAGCGAATCGTTCATGTCAGCCAGTATTGGTGAATCCTGGCCAACCAAAAAACCATAGGTCAGAAATGTATAGGTTCTTTTCGAAGGCATCTCTTGGCTAGCGATTTCCCGCGGATCGACCATGCGCCAATCGCGACGCACAAGTCGGAATGGGGATTTGCCTTCATTGGCTGACGGTGGAATCGACGAAACCACTTCTCCAAAAGTCGACTTTTCAACAATTTGTACAATCACTTTGTCCAGTCCACGTGTGATCTCCGACTTTAAATCCAACGGCGATGGCAAGTCTGCGAAGGCTGGTAGCTTGCTATTGCCCCCACGATAGTCTCCCGGTTGCCAGTAGCCCTGCCCTGGTCCATCTACATATCTGTGCACTACCGTGGACCGGATATAGGGAGGTTGGTTTGGGCGATAAACGCTGCCGTCGGATGCTTTCTTCATCGAAAGTCGGAAAGCCGGGGCATCGTTTTGCAACACCTTGCCCATGAATTGGAGCGAGATCTGTTCATTGAATCCGACTTTGGGACCACCCCATCCAAAGTTTTCGTTTTCGAAAGCTCCACTGTGCAACCGCGGCAGGACATAGAAGTAGGAAACCGAGAAAAACAATGTCGAAAGGGTCATCGGCAATATGCCATTTCGCCATCGCAGAGGACTCAGATCGGTCTTGGGAGTAGAAGAAGTGGAACTTAGAAGGGCGGCCAAGGTCACCCCAGAACTGCGGCGTGTAAGAGATTGTTCTTTGCCGAGCCAATGCAGAACCCTCGCCCAAATTCCGGTGGATTCAGAGATCGATTCATTATGTCGAATATAGGATGCGAATTGGGCCAAGCCCATCAGAGCGGCACATCCCAACGCCAGAGCAGGCAACAGCAAAACGCCATAGAGGACGTTGTCGTTTACGAGAGCAGCAACAACTAGCTCCAAGAGTAGGAACACACCCCACTGCTCAAAGACCCTCTTTGATTTCTTTTGGAACATTAGGGGCAATTGGACATAGACGAGCAAATTGCCGACCGATTGCAGACGATCCGCACTCATGTCGCTCAAGAAGCCATAGATGGCGATGCACGCTCCGAGAATCATGGCCGTATACACCAGCACGCGATGCAGAAAGAACAGACCGAGGGTATCCGTACAAACAATGGAGATGACCGAACAAATCCCGACCAGCAACGGAAGGTTCCAAGAATCCTGGCCAAGCCCCACTAGGCCGGCAGCCATCGTCGCAAACAAGCCGAAGAAGATCGTTAGTCTGCGAAAGCTTCCCTGTTGATTCATTTTGTACTCCCTCTAAGCAGAAGTACTTTAAGGCTTGCGACCAACCACAGCAAGAAACCCAGCAAGCCCAGCACAGGAGCAAGGAACAATAGGTACAGATGGAGCGGAAGAAAAACGATGGAAATTGAATCCCACACGCGCGCCCAATCTAGCATCAAGTAAGCTGTCGCCGAAGCTAGAAATGGGCCGAAGAATATCGCTGCATCTCGAGTGATTGTCCAATAAATGATAACCAGCGCAATCCCGAAAAGGGGTGCTAGAAAAAATGCCAACAGAACGATTTGCCAACCGAAATGAGCGCCCACCATCGCCATCAGTGTGACATCTCCAAAACCTAGTGCCTCCCGCCCCATTACCCCGCCTGCAACAATCCGAA
>CAYXFO010000019.1:0-22628 GCA_964464255.1 uncultured Pirellula sp. | reverse complement strand
AGATCACATTCAGGGTGGGATGGATCGCGAAGAATGACGGGTTGGGTTGTTCCGCAACCAATTGCGGCGCATCCATCGCACCGTTGGATTGCAGACGGCTAGCGTAAATCCCTGGCCCATAGCCTCCGGCCCAAAATACCTGAGCATTCGCGGTCGCTGTCCATGAGGCAAACAAGCCGATTACCAGACCGAATAATCGATTCAAACGCATATCAACACCTAATCACAATTGGAACCTTAACTCGAAGAGACATCGTCGGGTCGCTTGAGTATACCCCGATTGATGGTGTAGGAAACATATCCGGGCATTCCACGCTATCCACATGAAAAAGATCAAGGTTCAGGGTGCACTTGGAAAAGGTTTCAGCTTTGAAACTAGGAGCAGACTCAGCGCGAAGAACATCGCGCCGAGAACTCCTGCAAACCACAATCGTTCCAATTTGCCGTCGGATGCTTGTTGAACAATCAACGCCGAAACACTCGCCGCCATGCCGGTCGAAAACGCTTGCACCGATCCCGATAGACTCAGGAACCCCGCTCGAAGGTCAGGGGCTGGAACACTTGAGACCATCGCTTGACCAGGCACCATGCGAGCCGAAGTCAAAATGAAATAGAGCGTGGTGATGGCGGTACAGCCCCAACTAGCCATCGGTGGCAGAAGCGGGATCGCAATGGTCGGCAAGATCGCTAGGCACGCAATCCAGACGTAAGTGCGCGGTTTACCGAATCGATCGGCAATGCGACCGATCATCGGCATCGAGATAAACGTCGCGCCTCCACCAAAGACATAAATCCATGCCAAATGCTCCTTGGGCAATCCGACGTTCATAACAAAGTATGTCGCGAGATAAGGGACAATCAGAAACGTCTGAAACACGAGCACTGCCGTGAATAGCAGCGCCCAGGCATGTGCAGGTTCAACCAGAATGCGCGTCATCGTTCTCCAATATCCATCCGTCTGATCGGAATGTGGGCGAGCGATATGGGGCAACACAAAGAACAGAACCAACCACGCCGGTATGCACGCCAAGGCCAAGTAATAAAACGGTCGTTGGGCAGACGATGACCAATCGGCGAGCCACAGCCCGAACGGCACTCCCACCACAGATGCCATCGAAAATGATGTCATCAGTATCCCCATCGCGAATCCTCGACGCGACTCTGGAAACACATCGCTGACAATCGACAATACGATGGAACTGATCAGTCCCCCGCACGCGCCGGTAAAGCATCTGGCGAGCACCAGTGTCCAAAAGTTAGGAGCGACATAACACAGATAAGAACTGCAAGCGAACAAGGCGACTAGCAACAATGCGGTGGTGCGCCGCGGTGTGCGATGAATCCAACCTGCCGCGAGGATGCCCGCTGCCGATGACGCGTAACCATAGCTCGCCACCACCGCCCCGAACTGTTCCGTCGTCAGCTTCATGCCCTCCAGGAACAACGGCCCAAGAGGCATGACGACGATGAAATCAAGAATGTTGAGGAATTGAACCGTGGTCAATGCGCCGAGAATCAACCAGTGGACCAGCCGAAAACTATCCCGCGCACCGAGTTGGAAATCGGTCACTCAGGTTCACCGCTCCAGTGCTTCTCCAAACTGCTGCCAAGCCGAAGACAAGCAACCAACGCGTTCGCGCACTCCTCTCCCTTGTTCCCCTTATTCCCGCCGCTCCGATGAATCGCTTGATCGAGCGAATTGACGGTCAGCAATCCAAAGGCCACCGGTTTGTTGTGATCGAGCGATAGCTGCATGAGGGCCGAACTGACCGCACGATTGATGTGCTGATCATGCGTGGTTTCACCCTTGATGACCGCTCCCAAAGCGATGACGCCGACGATCGCTCGGGAATCGAGCAATCGCTGCGTTGCAAACGGCAACTCCCACGCGCCAGGAACCTTCGCGATCAAGATTCGATCCTCTGGAATTCCGGCTTCTACAAGGGTGCGGACCGCTCCGTCGCAAAGCTTGCTCGTGATGTTCTCATTGTAGGTGGATACAGCGATCGCGACACTATGCTCCTGGGTTAGGAAGACTGTGGTTGCAGGAAAGGAGACTTCGACAGGCATACAAGGTTTCTTTCAGGTACGCGTTGTATCAGTGCTTGATGTTTTAATGCTTGAGAGAGAGCAAGAATTCGGCATTGGAGCGAGTCTTGCCCAAACGGTGGACCAGTTGCTCCATCGCTTCCGGAGCATTTTGGCCTGCAACGGCCTTGCGAAGCAAGGTGACACGCTGGTATTCATCGGGATCGAGCAATGCTTCCTCGCGCCGAGTCCCCGACTGAAAAATATCGATTGCTGGCCAAACGCGGCGATCGACCAGGGTTCGGTCCAATACGATTTCTAAATTCCCCGTCCCCTTGAATTCCTCAAAGATGACGTCGTCCATGCGAGAGCCGGTGCCCACAAGCGCGGTTGCCAGAATCGTCAGCGAACCACCCTCTTCGACCTTGCGCGCGGCACCGAAGAAACTCTTGGGCTTCTGCATCGCGTTGGCATCGAGACCGCCAGTAAGCGTTTTGCCCGACTGGATGCACTCCCCGTTCCAAGCCCGGGCCAATCGCGTTATCGAGTCGAGGAAGATCACAACATCGAAACCGTCTTCAACCAAACGTTTCGATTTCTCGAGTACCATCTGGCTGACCTGAATGTGCCGCATCCCCGGTTCGTCGAACGTGCTGCTGACCACCTCGCACCTCGGACCGCGGACTTCCCGTTGCATGTCGGTCACCTCTTCAGGGCGTTCATCGACCAACAAAAGGAATACATAAGCATTCGGATAGTTGCGCAGCACCGCGCGAGCCATCTTCTGCAGCAGTACCGTCTTGCCAGCGCGAGGGGGCGATACGATTAAGCCCCGCTGGCCGAATCCGATCGGTGTTATCAAATCCACCACGCGAGTCGCGATCTCATCCGGTGCCGTCTCCATGATGATTCGCTGACGCGGATGCAGCGGTGTCAATGCATCGAAAGGCTTGCGACCACGGACCTCGCCCGGATTGCGATGGTTGATCGCCTCCACTCGCAGCAATGCAAAGTAACGCTCGTTCTCCTTAGGGGGCCGGATCTGGCCCGAAACCGTCATTCCAGTCGTCAATCCGAATCGACGAATCTGCGATGGCGAAACATAAATGTCGTCAGCACACGCAACATAGTGATGATTCTTGGAACGAAGGAAACCAAATCCGTCCTGCAAAACCTCCAGCGTCCCCTCGCCAACCATCACTCCCGACGATTGCATCCGAGACCTGAGAACCTGAAATATCAATTCCTGACGGTCCAGCTGCGCATAACCATCGATCTTCTCGATCGCGGCTACGGCATGCAACGCATCGTTGCTCATTTGTTGAAGCGTGGCGAAGTCGAGAACCGGGCGAGGTTCGGTTGAAGCAACAGAAACTGCATTCGGTCCACGCTCGCGCAGCAATTCCTCGGAGATCGATAAAACCTCCGTTACGCTGGATGTCGATCGCGGTCGATCGTCGTCGATACCGGTCATGGTGGGACAGGATTAGGCCAACTCGTACGATCTACCCATGGCAGATCCGAGCAAGTTGAGCTAGTGAAAGGGGGGGTAGGCGGGGAGAAGAGTGCGTCTGCAGGAAAACTACAGACTCCTCCAGTATACGCACCCGATCGGAGAATCAGCAACCGAAAAAACGATTCCAAGAGATCGCAAATCCACTAATTTCCATGGATTTACTGCGTCAAACGAGCCCCTACTATCAAGAAGCTGTCGCTGTCATCCCATCACCAGAATGCTAGCGTAGGCTCCTTAAAAGTCAAACTCTTCGTAAACCTCCTAGTCGTCAGCGACCGATAAAACGATTGTCGTGGGAGGTCTGCGCAGTGGCTACCTCCCTGGAAATGTGTCGTGAAGTGCAAGGCCAGCCATGCATCGCAGAACGGTACCGATATCGTTGATCAGGTGCGTTGGGTACATCGCCCTTGTTTGCATCTTGAGCAACCTGCTTGGATGCAGTCGATTCACGTTTCACTATGTCCCCAAGAACCCGTTCGAATCATCGCCTGTTCTCTACAGTCCTATTTCGTTCTTTAATCGGTGTGCACCAAGAGAACCTTTGTTCATGACACGACCGGCTTGGGTCGAGAGTCTCAAAGCTCGCTCGCAATCGACGACCGGACCCTTTCGGCGATACTGGTACGAATGTCAGGAAAAAGTTGCGCGTTATCGAGAAGAAGCCAACGCACCACCGTGGCCGAAATTTCATTCGGTGCCTGTCGAGCCTGCGTTCACGCCTCGCGAGCCGAGCGAGCAGCCGGTTCCCGATGCGTTCGGCGCATTTGGCGCTGCTCCATGATCATTCGCGACGGTCTTCGATTCTCTCGCCCGACGCTAAAGAAACCACGACAATAACAGCGAAGCTCAGCGGTATGGTCACCAACCCGGGTTGACTGAAGAGGACCCATGCTCGTGCGGGATCGAGGCCGTACATCGTCTTAAACATTTCAGGGCACACAGCGATCCACAGGAGCGAAGCGAGCGTCCCCACCACAACGCCTGCGATGATCCCCTGCTTGGTTGTCCCTTTCCAAAACAGAAGCATCAAGAGGGCTGGCAGATTGGCGGACGCTGCGATCGCAAAGGCCCAGCCGACCAGATACGAGACGTTCATTCCTTCGAAGGCCAGGCCTGCTAGGATGGCCAGTCCTCCGATGATGATGGAGGCAATTTTCGCGACACGAATCATCTGGCTATCGTTGAGTTGAATGCGGAGCATACCGGCGACGAAATCATGGGCTACACTGCCCCCTGCAGCGACAATCAAACCGCTGACCGTCCCCAACACCGTCGTGAACGCGATCGCGGATACTGCTGCGAATAGTAGTTCGGAGAAACTCTTGGCCAACAGCGGTGCTGCCATATTGGAATCGCTTGGGTCCAAGGCTCCGCTAACCATCGCTCCGAACCCGATATAGAGTGTCAACAGATAGAAGAAGCCGATCGCGCCGATCCCTACAATCGTGCTCTTGCGCGCCGACGCTTGATCGCGCACGGTGTAGTATCGAATCAAGATATGTGGAAGCGACGCTGTCCCGGCGAACAGGGCTAGCATCAACGAAACGAAATCGAGTTTGGGATAAACCTCAGCGCGGCGTATCCCTTGGAATGTCGGCAGATTCCCGGGGGCCATCATCGCACGGCCATCCACCACGCGCGGAGCATACTCAACAACCGGTCGACCATCTTCGATGGACTTTTTGGCTGGCGATGACAACTCGATACGGCTTCCAGAGATAGCTCGCAGATAACCGACTGGCCCGAGCGGTCCGGTCTTCGTGCTACCGTCAGCCATCTCCAAGACTCGACCGACCGGCGCGACGTTTCGCTCGGATTCTTTGAGCCCCAGTCGCACGCCATCGACATACTTCGCGCCGTCCGCGCCTACGGTGATTCGCTGCGGATGGGATCGGGCTTCCTCGGGATGAACCTCGACCCCGCGCATCATCACTAGCACGGTCAGTATCAATGAAAACAAAACCAGCAATCCGCCCTTGAGGAACTGTACATAGGTGGTGCTGACCATCCCTGCAGTGACGACGATCACGACCACGATCGAGCCGACCAGCGTGACCCCTTGCCAATACGCAAGCCCGAGCAGCGGCTTGACCAACGCACCCGCGCCGACCATCTGCGGAACGAGATAAACGAGGCTGACGATCAGCGTACTGAATCCCGCGGCGGTCCGTATACCATCCGATTGGAACTTGCTGGCCAGCGCGTCGGCGAACGTATACTTGCCGAGCCGTTTGAGGGGTTCGGCGATGACCAAGAGTGCCACCAACCAGCCAGCGAGGTAACCGATGGAATACAAGAAGCCATCGAACCCATAAAACGCGATCATCCCGCAGATACCGAGGAACGATGCTGCAGACAGATAGTCCCCTGCGAAGGCGATGCCGTTCACAAACCAATGGATCGAGCCTCCGGCCGCGAAATACCCATGGCTCGATCGAGCGCGGGCGCCGAGATAGAAACTCAATCCCACCGTGCCAGCAACCATCAACAAGAAAACGGCAATCGCAATACTGCTTGTTTCGTAGACCATGGCCGATTCACTTCGCCTCGCGGTTCATCAAGCCATAGATCATCGCGACTGCGATCGACATCGCAATCAATCCAACGCCATAGGCAACGGTCAGGGGAACACCCGCGACCGATGTTTCGGAAATCCATGTGTAGGCAAAGGTGCACAACCCGATGAATCCACCGTAAGCGAGCGAAAAGATCGTCAACAGCACCAGACCGATCCGCTGTCGGCGTTGGATGACAGACTCGGGTTCATGGTCCACTTCGTTGGCAGCATGGTGCATGGATCGATCGCGTTATGGAGAGGGGGATAAATGCGCAGCGAGTCGATCGGCGACTCCAGGAATAATCCTCGCAGCATTCGCATGGTACACCTTTTTCAAGATCTCGGGTGGCAGTCCCAGTCCATAAATCCGCCAGTCACCCTGAGGTGGTGGGGATTTTTCGGAGTACGGAAAATACTCGTCGAACGTTTCTAGGAACCGCCAATAAATACGCAATCGCTCCTCAGGAAACGGACCATCGGTCCCGAGCATGATCCGGTCCTGATACTTTTCAAAAAACCTACGCGCCGAGTGGGGCTGCCTCCCCAATTCATTCAAACGGGACGAGAACTCGATGGTCAGATTCGGATATTGGTCGAGCCACTGCGCGAGCTGCTGAAGATCTTCCGCATCGTTGCCGAAGTGGGCGGCAATGAAGGTTGTGTCGGGATGCCGAGCGATCACCCGATTGCGAGCTTCGTGCAACGATTGGCGAAGCGGAAACTCCGGGCCGGCAAAGGACCACTCCGGTCGCGCTCTGAGTTCCCCCGATCGCTCATTGCTCTCATCCGCAGGACGAAAAAACGCACTTGGATCCGCCGTATGCATAATCACAGGCAACTTGTTGCGAGCGCAGCATTCCCAGATCGGATCCCATCTAGGATCGTCGATCGCAATCAGGCTACCGTCCGCATTTCGATAACGAAGACCGAAGTCTTTAAAGAACTTGAGACCGCTGATCGCTCCGCGCGATGCCTCCACCTGAAGACGCTCGACCATGTCGCGAACGAAACCGCTGTCGTTGCATGCCAAGGTCTCAGGACGATCCAAGCTTCCAGTGCCGATGAAGTCCAAATTGGCAAAAACCAAGAACCTATGCCGATATCGCGACAGGAACTGAATGTGCTCCTCGAGCTTGCTGGGTATCTGACCATCGAGCGATACGCATAAAGCAATACCATTGCGGTCCATCCATTGCACATAGCGATCGAGCAACTCGGGGTCATGCCGACCCTTGATCAAAAAGTGGGTATGGACATCTACGACTGGAAAGGAAGCTTTCTCCAATAATGTTTGTTGTACGCGTAGGCTTGGCATCTTTTCCGAAGATGCAGGCGCAGCTTCCTGCGAATGCACTGCCGTAGTCGCTGGGCTCAAAAACAAGATTATGTAGCACCATGCTCGCATCATGACATCAGCTCCGCCAGAAGCGACTGAAGTCCCTCTCGATAACTCGGATAATTGAACTGGATCGGCATCTCGTGCAGAAGCTTTGCCGGATTCACCCGTTTATTCCCTTCGCTGCGCGATTGACGTTCCGCATCGGCGTCAAAGATCGGTGATGGCAGACCCATCCATTGCGAGATCGTATCGTAGTACTCTCGCCGCGTTGGGCTGCGGCCATCGCTCACGCAGTAGAGCGAACCGGTCTCGGGAGCATTCGCCACGACATCGATAACGCTCGCAAGATCATCGACATGAATCAAATTCAAGTAGCTCTCGGGATCGACTCGCAAGGGGGTCCGGTCTCGGATGGCTTCCCATCTCGGGATCCGCTGCGGTCCATAGATGCCTGCCGGGCGCAGAACAACTCGGTGCGCCGAAGCTATGCATTGCTCCATCCATTTTTCGCCGGCCAAGGCTGCGATGGAACCTGGGCGAGTGGGACCGACGGGTGAGCTTTCATCGACCCAGGATCCGTCCTGCACTGCGGCAAAGACCCCGGTGGTGGATAGATAGATCCAGCGGGTGTCGCGGGCATTCTCAGCGACCGAAGATCGCAGCCTGTCCAACCCCATGCGATGCGTCGACTCGGCGGACACTCCCTCTACAGGAGCATGCGAAACGGCGACCAGCAGGGTGTCGAGGCTGGGGAGAGTGTCCGGAAGATGGAAATGGGGATCGAGCCAATCCCAAATGAACGGTTCCCAGCCTCGGCGTTCAAACGACGACGCACGGACGGCGGATCGGGTGACCGCAAGGACCCGATCCCCCTGTTTTTTCCAGCGATCTGCGACTCGCTCTCCAACGTAGCCGCAACCGACAATCAAACGTGTCTTGTGCATGAACCAGCCTGACCATTCGATACCAGCGGAAAAATCTTCCGGAATTTGGTGAATCCCGCCAACTCTTTCTCAAGTTCCGTTGGACGAGAGGGTTTCATTTCGAAGGTGTTTAGCGAATAATCGATTCCATCATACCTACAACTGCATCAGGAATGGATGGCAATCGCTGGAGGAATGGATGGTTAACGATGGCGGGAAACCAAATCGGTTTCAACCAAACGGGCACACGCCCGACGGTTCTCTTTTGGTAGCAAGCACCTACGGTTCTTTGCGATCAGCGATCTCCCCTTTGCTCGTTTTCGCCCTGCTAGCGATTCCGATTCCGACACCGATTCAGATGTGGGGCCCGATGCAGGCGTGGGGACAGGATGTTGTTCCGATCCCTTCGGAAACACGCACCTCAAAAAAGATCCCTGTCTGGGAGATCGACTCATCGAGTGCAGAGACGACCGGGATCACATACGTTTCGGTGGAACCTGGTTTGGATCGCCTGTTGAAGGGGGAAGAGCCTCGCGATCTGTCAGAACTAAAAGCTTTGCAGAAGCAGCAATCGAAAGTTGCAGGCAAAATTCATGAAGTGATCGTCAACCTTCAGCATGGGAGCACGCAGGGGAGCGGTGTGGTGATTCACCCCGACGGTTATATCCTGACAGCGGCCCATGTGGCTGGTCGCCCAAAACAAAAGATGTGGATCGTTCTCCACGATGGTCGTCGCGTGGAAGGGGTCAGCATGGGTGTCAATCGCGACAATGATGCAGGATTGGTTCGGATCCTCAATTCGCGAGACAGCAATGGCAACCCATGGCCCCATGCGACATTGCCGAGCGTTCTCGAACAACCTCGCGTCGGCCAATGGTGCATCGCTGGTGGGCATCCTGGGGGATGGATGCAGGATCGCCCCTCGGTGATACGCGTTGGTCGTATCTTGAGGATTGTTGACTCGACGATCGTGACGGATTGTTCCTTGATTGGTGGCGACAGCGGTGGACCGTTGTTCGACCTCCAAGGAAAATTGATCGGTATCCACAGCCGCATCGGTGTCGATGTGGATGACAACATGCATGTTCCAATGCGTGTATTCATGGACTCTTGGGATCGACTAGCGAACAACGAGGCGTGGGGTACCCTTCCAGGTTTCAAGCCTGTGATCGGGGTTACTGCATCGCGCGATTCTGATACCAGAATCGAATGCATCATAGGAAGTGTGGCACCCAACGGCCCTGCAGCTCAAGCAGGTGTCCAGGCGGGAGATCGAGTTGTCCGTTTCAATGGCAATCCGATCGACAGCTTTGATCGGCTCAAGGAAGAAGTCGACGCGACGGTTCCTGGGGAGCGAGTCTCCATTGAAATCGAGCGAGGTGGCCAGACGCGTTTGCTCCGCTTGATCGTCGGTGTAGCAGATCCTCAATAATGGAACAATGACGAAATATTCGCGTCCAAGCGATGGTTGGTTTATACTGAAGTCCGCATTGTTTCGGTTCGTTTCTGACGCTTCCTCGAAATGCAGAAAGCCCGTTTTATGGATCACGGATTGTTGAAACTGGGTTTGTGCAGCGCTGCGGCATTGGCGACAGCCATCGCTGGTTGGCACCATCTGCCACCTCCCCCATCCGACCTTCAGACTGTGATCGCTGAATCTGCCGCGTCCTCGCAATCCAACTCTTCCCGGCTCGTTCAAGAGGGAGGTGGACTCCTTACTCGGAACGGTCGATCGTCGGGATCGCGATCGCATCAACGCAATCACTATGCGACCCTGAGGGCCTACCGCGAAGCGATCGGCGAACAATGGAAAGCAACGGTTCAAATTCTCGACGAGGACAAGCAATTAGCATTGGGAACCATTGTTCGGCCCGATGGTTGGATCACCACGAAATCCACGGAAGTTCCCGACAGCCCGATCGATGTGCGATTGCATGATGGAACGCGAGCGGCTGGCAAAGTAAAGATTCGCAGACCCGATCTCGATTTGGCTCTGGTCAAGATCGAACGGAGCGATCTCCCCTCCATCCGCTGGAATATCGATGCTGAAGTTCCGGTCGGAGGCTGGTTGGCAAGCGCCGATTCGAGAGCCTTGCCGTTGGCCCTGGGAGTCGTCAGCGTCAAAAAGCGAACCATTCAACAAGAGCTTTCCGTACTCGGAGTTCAGCTATCGACCCAGAAAGAGGCTCCATCTGTCGTGAGCGTGGTGGTGGGGAGCGGTGCCGAAGCGGCGGGTATCCGTGAAGGAGACATCATCAAGGAACTCGATGGCAAGCCGATGGCGAAGCAGCGAGAAGTACTCGATTACCTGAGAAGCGTTCCTGCGGGCAATCGTATCAGCGTCGTCGTCGAACGCGACGGAAACGATGTGGCCATGCAAGCCCAGATGATGGATCTGTCCAGGTCCCTTCTCGACCCGACTGAAATGGAAGTCAACGGCCGCATCAGCGCTCGATCGACTGGATTCCGCGATGTCATTCAACACGATACGGTGTTATCTCCGAGCGACTGCGGTGGACCGTTGATCGATGTCGAAGGGAACGCCGTCGGCATCAACATTGCTCGCGCGGGTAGAGTTTGTTCGTACGCATTGCCTGCCCGCGTTGTAGCAAGCTCAGTGGAGGAGATGTTGCTCTCTGCTTCTACGTCCCCGGATTCCTCTCAAGCCATCGATTTGGCGACCAAAGAAGACGGAACAACGGTTCAGGTCTTCAAGCCCGCAGCCAGCGGTCGATGATTCTCTAAGTTTGATGGTTCTTTGAAGAGCGAACGAGTTCGGTCGCTCTAGAGTCCATACCGCTTCATCTTCTGACGCAGTGTTGTTCGATGCAATCCCAAGCGCGAGGCGACCGCCGCGCGATTGCCTACGCATTCCTCGAGCATGGCTTGAATCAATGCCCTCTCCGCGATTGCGAGGAAATGCTCGTGAAGGAAGCCCCCTTCCCTGCATTGAGCCTGCAGCCATGATCTTGTTGCCTGCTCCAAGTTTTCGGCAGTGGACCCATGGACCGATCGATCGGTTGGTTGCCCTTCCAAGACCGGCAAATCCTCTGGGTTGATGATCGACCCTCGAGCGTGGACGGCTGCATATTGCACGGCTTGTTTGAGTTGTCGGACATTTCCTGGCCAAGACTGCGACTGCAGGGACTCAATCGCGAGATCCGACAACTGCTTCCCTGCGTCGGGAGCTACCATCGCAAGAAACGCATGGGCCAATCCACGGATATCTTCTCGTCGTTCGCGCAGCGGAGGCAATTGAATGTTGATGACTCGCATTTGCGCCGCGAGAGGTTCGTAGAGTGCACCATCGTTGCACGCTCCCTCGAGGTCGACGGAACTAGTGAACAGGAGCCGTGCTTGAAAAGGATCGGACTCAGCCGAAGAGACTGCTTGAAAGGAACCTGCTTCGATGGCGCCGAGCAGTTTCGCTTGTGCCGCGATCGACAACTCAACCACTTCGTCGATGACCAACGTCCCTTGTCCGGAGAGAAGCATCAGGCCCGGTTGCTTATTCGGCCCCAACCCCCCAACACCTGTACTGCCGCTCACCGCACTGGCAGCGACCGCGATTGAGGATGGCAAACAAGTACCGAAGAGTTCCGCATCCGACTCCGTGATATGGTCGGCATCTGGGCGAAAGAAGACCAACGGTTGTGATGCGCGGTTGCTGAAGCGATGGATCATCCGCGCGACGAGACTCTTGCCGGTGCCCGATTCGCCATCGATCAAGACGGGAGCATCAGACTGCGCAGCGATGGCGATTTGCTTATACACACGTTGCATAGCTGGAGAGTCGCCGAGCATCGTGTCATGCGACTGCTTCGCTCCTGCGTAGTTTGCTGCGACAGGAACCGAGGGCGTGGCGCTGCGGGCTGCCCGTTCGACCAAGTTCAGTACCGTGGACAGATCAAAGGGTTTGGTCAAGTATTCAAAGGCGCGTCCTCGCACGGCCTCTACCGCAACCTTCAGATCGCCGAACGCTGTCATCACGATCACGGCAGGTTGTGACGGCAAGCCTTGCAAATGCCCCAGCAACTCCAAGCCGCTCATGCCTGGCAAACGTACGTCCAGGAGTACGACGTTTGGATAGGATCTCGCATTGGAAATCCGCTCCAGGCATGCTTCTGCGGATCCGAAGACTTCCACGGCGTAACCGGCCTGTTCCAGCTCTTTGCGCAAGGCCCAGCAGATCGTGGGCTCGTCGTCGATAACCCAAATCTGTTTCATGGTGCTTCGTTCTTCCCAGTGCTGCTTGGAATCACGAGTTCAAAAATCGTATGCTCTTGTTCTCGTCGCCACGACAATGAGCCATGGCATCTTTTTGCAACTCGTGCGGCCATCGCTAATCCTAATCCCACTCCTTCTTTTTTCGATGTGACGAACGGTTCCATGATCGAATTCGCCAAGGTTGGATCTGGGCCTGGGCCATTGTCGACAACGCGCCATAGAACTTGCCGTGGTGATGTTTGGCATTCCAAAGTGCATTGCACTTGGCCACCGCGACCGGTCGCTTCGATCGCATTCATCAGCAGGTTCACAATCGCTCCGACAACCGCCGAACCTTGCGGGACGAGAGTATCGTGATTCCTGTCCCCTAAATCCCAGGTCATCGCAACCTGCTGATGCAGTGCATAGTTGGCTACGCAATCGCGAGCAGCATCCATGATGGAGTTGGCGGGCATCTCCGGTTCATCCACCATTTCGACGTTCGGATCCGATGCCAGGAGCCGTCGCACCGCCTCGGCGGCAAGCTTGAGTTGCTGTTCGGCCATCGAAAGTTCCTCGACCCTTTCACCAGTATGAGACCGGATGAACGATTGAACTAACAGCGACGCGCCGGTCAGCGCATTGCGCAATTGATGTGCCATGCCACCCGCGATCATGCTGATTAGACGGGAACGTTCCGTGCGAGCGATCCAGTCTTGGGCCTTGGCTAACTGGGAACTCATCGAGTTGATCGATACCGACAAGCGACGAATGGCATCGTTTGGCCCCCGAGGCTCCATTACCTCGAACTTGCCCTGTGCGATTCGGACAACTTGCGATTCCAAGTCCTCGATCCGACGCACGATTCGCGATCCTACCCACGTAGTTACCAAGATCATGGCGGCTACAGAAACCAGTCCGCTAGCGATCGGAGCCCAAACTGGAGCAAAAAAGACTCCGGAATCGCGAGGCTGCTGGACGAGCAACACCAATTCCTTGAAGCCATCATCGCGAATGTTCTGCGGAGGGGTGTAGCTGCGATAATGAAACAATCGATCACCGAGCGTCCATTTGCCGGTGGCGACCGAAGATCTCGGATCGGAAGCCTTGGCAGCCAGTGCGTTGTAATCCGTTGATGAAAGTGTCGTGACGGGTGCACCTTCTTTGGGGATAAGTATCGCGTCGACACCGGAATAGCTTTTGATCTGTTCAATGACTGGTTCGGTGAGTGGATAGGATGCTTGCCGCAACTGTTCGTAGACAGTATCCATTTTTTCGGTGGCCCATCGGCGCTGCGAGTCTTGCGCCGCCCACCAGGTAATGGCTGAAACGGCAAGTGCGACCAACAAGATCGTTGCACCGAGAGGAACGATTAGCTGTCGGCGCAGCGACCAAGTTTCGCGCGCGGGAGCAATGACTTGGCTCGGTCCGCTTTCAATCCTCGAGTCGGATGATCTCCGATCCTCGGTGAGTCGATAAGGCTCGCCAGATGTCCCGTTCGATGTTATTAGAGAATGATCGGACACTGCCATCGCAAAGACCGGATTGCACCAAGCCGCTGTGATAGGAACGGGACAAAATAAAGGCATAGGTGGGTGGCCCTTGGCGACCATCCCGGCCTTCGATAGAGGAATTGTAATCCACATCGGTCATCCTGCCGTTGATATTGACCAACACTCGGGAGTTTGGAGGGAATGTCGCTGTAAAGCCGGTGTGATGAACCCGACCGTCGGGCCACTCGGTATGACCTGTTTCGCGGTATTGACTTCCGGTGATTGCTATGGCAGACGCTTCCTCGAGCGTATTCGGGATATTGACCGACGGCGGGCCTCCATTGCGATAATAGGGTTGCCAAGCCTTGACTTCGGAAACCAGAAGCGTGTTGCTGGTCCCATCGGTGATGGCGGCGAGCTTAAGAAAGCTGTTCGGAAAAAAGATGCCGTCACCGCTTCGAAGCGTTGCTGGCTCGAAAACAAACCACGGTCCGTAATTAAAACCGTAGTTGGTCGAAAACAAACGAGGACGCCCGGTTCCGTTGTTCCGTACCTCGCTCGCTCGGGGATCGCTTGGGCACTGAAAAATCGGAATCGCCAGATTGTCGATCGCCATCTGAAAATCCCAAGCAGTAGTTAGATCGACTCGATAGTAGAGGGCCGATGCTTCGAGCTGAGGCAGGATCCGACCATGAACACCCCAACTGCCGTTGTAGAGCAAGGCCGGATTGCTGTAATCAATCACCACCGATGGAGGCAACCGTTTGTGCGCACTTTCGTAATTGGCAATCGCGAGACCGATTTGACGCAGATTGCTGGAGCAGGACATGCGCCGCGCCGCTTCTCTCGCAGCCTGCACCGCTGGCAGGAGCAAGCCGACCAACACGCCGATGATAGCGATGACGACAAGAAGCTCTACGAGGGTGAAACCGCCAGGATGCGTTCGTCGAGTCATGGTTGATCTCAGTGGAGTGAATCTAAGGTAACGAGGCTCATCGATAAAGACTTTGAACTTGCCGTTCTAATGTCGTTCTGACCGAATCGAGATCCACCTACGGCGAATTATTCGTGAAGCTTTCGATTAGCGGGGAGGTGTCAAAGGTCGCAGAACCACTTGGCGGATATCAACGATGGCAGCGGCTTTCTTGGAACGAGGGCGGACCTCGAGTCTCGCCTTGCCCGGCTTGGCGTTCACGCTCCCTAAATCCTCGATGACGATGTTTTGGAAATGCCCTGTTTCGCGAACAGTCCATGGGATTCGTTGCACCGTGCCGTCAGCAAAGGTGAGTACCACATCCACTTCGGATCCACCGTTGCCTGTGCCACAGCCGCAGTGGATCTCCAACTCCGCCGGACCATCGATTCCGCAATCAAACGTCCACTCTGCCCAATCGGCGACCTCGGTCCAGTAGCCGAGCACATTCTTGTAGGTCTCAGGTTCATAGCGCAGTCGCGAGCCGTGAGGTGTCCCTTGCGATGCCTCCAGCCAGACAGCCCCTTCACGCAGTTTGAGCTTTGTTGGCCGACCGGCGATGGCTTGATTCATCGCCTCTCGCCATGGGGCCCAGGCTTCGCCAATGTCGACCGCCTTGTCCGATTGACCGCGCAATCGGCTCGAGTCTCGATCGATGTAAATCGCGCGATGCAGATCGGCATTCCACTCGGGATTGGGTTGGCAGGGCTGAGCACCAACCGATTGCTTCCATGTATCGAGAGAGCGTTTCAGCTCCTGCGCGATATCGGTGTTTTGCGACGCGACATTCATCGATTCCGCCACATCGGTATTCAAATCGAATAGCTCCACCGCATCGGTTTCGTAGTCGTGAACCAGTTTCCAGCGACCCTTGCGAATCGCGCCGGTCGGTTTGCTCCCTTGATTGGTGTAGTGCGGCAAGTGCCAATAGAACGTCCGATCGTTTGGCTTTGAGGATGCCCCTTGCAAGATCGGAAGGATCGACTGACCATCGAGCGGACCAACGGATCGAGCGGGATCGATTCCGATGGCGGTTAGGATCGTCGGCAAGATGTCTAGGAGCGAAACCGGTTCCTCGATGACTCGGCCAGCGGGGATGTTGCCGGGCCATCGCATCAGCAACGGAATGCGCAAACCCCCTTCGTAGAGATACCCCTTGCCTGCTCGATAAGGGCCATTGTGAGTCACTGGCTGGCGATATCCCTCGGGGACATGCAGTCCACCATTGTCGCTGGTAAAGATCACCCACGTGTTGGCCAACTCAGGCGTTTCATCGATCGCACCGAGCAACCGACCTATCGCAGCATCCAGCGACTCGATCGATGATGCATAGAGAGGATTCCATGCATGCGCGTTCGCTGCTACCTTCGACTCCATTTCCTTGAGCATGATGTGCGGAGAGTGATGCGGGATGTAACACAGGCATGGCTTTCCGCCTGAAGCCTTCAGGAACTCGATCGCTTTGTCGGTGATGAGGTACTCATTCTTGCCACCCTGGGTTGCGGGATCGCCGTTCCCGGGTGGCTCGAACACCACGTCGAACCCTTGGGCCTTTGGCGATGAGAGCCCACCTCCCAAATGCCACTTGCCAAAGATCCCCGTCGAGTATCCGGAGCGTTTCAAAACCTCGGCAAGCGTTTGCTCCGAAGGAATCAACTGTGGCTCGATCACTGCATTGAGGAGTCGCTGGCTCGGGGCATCGGCTCGACCAGGCAGATAACTGGTCAAATGGAGCCTCGCAGGATTCTTGCCCGTCATCAACGCTGCTCTCGATGCCGAACATATCGGCAAACCACAGTAGCCACTTGCGAATCGAACCCCTTGGTCAGCCAATCGATCCAGGTGCGGCGTACGATGGTCCGTCCTGCCATAGCAACCCAAGTCAAATACCCCGAGATCATCTGCGGCGATCAGAACGATATGAGGCGGTGCTGGCTCCGTACCGGTCGCGGGCAGGCTGCCGACCAACACCATGAAAAGAGTCCCTAGCCATGGGAAGCGAACGCTATTTCTAAGTTTGGGACGCCAGGATGAAAAACTCATGGTGTGGATCTTTCCATATTCAAATGCAAGCAAATACCAAAGTCGCAATTTAAGTTCATCGCAGGATTCGGTTTCACTTCTGTGGAACGGACTTCCGATGAAGACGATGGACACGAATCACCGCAGCGAGCTCTTCATGATAGCAAACTGTGTCTCAGGGGAACGGTGGGGGCATGTTTCGAGGTTTGGTCATATCCGCTGGCAAGCTTCGGGCTGAACTTTCGCAGCACCGATCGCCGGACAAGATTGCGATGGGAGTTGCCATGGGTTCCACCCTTGGATTTCTCCCGATGGACAATCTGGTCTGGGCGTTGCTATTTGTCGGTGTGTTGTTCCTGCCCGTGCATCAGTTGAGTGCGTTTGCGGCGTGGATGTTTGTCGGACTGTTGAGCAGTTATCTGGCGGTTCTGCCGAATTCCCTTGGGGATTGGCTGTTGACCTGGGATGTTGTCCGCTGGCTTGCAGTCCAATGCCATGGGCTTCCGATGGGTGCGTGGTTTCGATTGAACAACACATTGGTTTTGGGGAGTCTCTCGCTTGGCGTGATGATGCTCATTTCCAATGGGTTGGCTCGACGAATGTTTTTCAAGCGATCATCACTTAGGAAATCCTCTTACATTTTTGATCGAGCCGACGAACCGATGACTGTGTATCGCAAGGTCGGGTCGATGGCCACACAACTCGAGACTCAGGGGCCAGCGCAGGCCAACGGCGCATTGGTGACGAACCATTCTCCCGCGATTGCAATCACGAGTATCGACCCTCCTCATCCATGTGAGATGACCGTGTCGGTTGCTTCACCGACTCGAGACTATTCCCTCAGGATGGATCCTCCGCATCAAGGCTTGCATGAAGAGGCGGACAGGGGATCGCGTGATACCGAGGAATCGGACGACATCGATCAAGTCACTATTCGGGAAACATTCATCGAAGTGATTCGATTGCGAGCTTCTCAGCCTCATTTACACTCACCCACGAACGACCAGAGCAGCCCCATGATTCTTGAATCGCAACAGCCCGATGTTTTGGTTCCTGCGACCGATAATGTAGTTTCGAGTGTTGGAGCAACCGAGTCGACTTCCGAGGTGACGGAGTCGGTCATGACGCGGTTATCGCCAGCGCATCAGCAGTTGTCTGGACCCAAGTCATCGAACTCGCTTCGATTTTTGCTAAGCCATCTGACTTCCCATCGCAGTGCGCAGGATTGCCCCGAGTCGGATCGCAGAGGGCCTCAAGCATGAAGTGGCGGGACACAGCGGGATTGACGGTTGCCGTCTTGGCGTTGTTGGGTATTGGATCCCAACCTGTCGCTCGCTGGATTGCAACACGTACTGTATCCCAGTTTGTTTCAGCGGATGCGGACCTCTTAGGGAGCACTCATTGGGATCCCGCGCGGCATGCATGGACGTGTTATGATCTGAAGATCGCTGCGGATGGAGGGGAATCGATCCAGGTTGCTCGCTCCACGATACGGATCGATGCCAACGAGTTTCTTCGTCGCAATCTGGTCATCGATTCCGCACAGGCAGATGGAATCGTAATTCGGGTTCCCACGGGGGAGCGGGCTTCCTCAGATGCTTCGCAAGCGGTTTCGATGTTTCCAGTGTTTTCATCCGATGCATGGATGGACTCGTTGCTCAATCAACATAAAGGGGATGTGTTGTCTGCTGCACGGCGCCGCGAGCAGCGACGCAAAGAACTGCAGCAGGATCTCGAGCGATTGCAAAAACAATGCGCGGGCATGCAGACCGATTCCTCCTCCAACCCATTGCGGGGCCGAGGAGAAATCCAAGAAGTGCAACGAGAGATTGCGAACCTGCTTCAAGCATTGGCAGAGGAGCGGATACGGGTTCGCGAGACCGATCGCGAGTTGGAGCAGATGGTAAAGCGATTGCGAGAGGGATGGCGTGAAGAAGTTGCCCGATCGATTGCTCAGTCTCTTCCGGAACGATCCCGGTTGATTCAGCAGATCGCTGAGCAGAGCATCGCTGAGTACTGGGAATCGCGGCGAGCTCTTTTGTCGTATGCGGCCGCGACAGCCAAGCCGCTCAAAGAACTGAAATCCAATGATCGAGGTACGGAAATTCCGATCGTTGGTATCTCGAAAAACTACTTGAGGATCCGAACGGCGACCTTGTCCGGATGGATGGAAATCGGGAATCGGACACCGGTTCGCTTTCAAGCCTCCATTCAAGGTTGGGGAGATCGATCGGGTGCAGCCAACCCGAAATCGGACTGGCGATTCGAATTAGCTTCCTCCGCATCCTCGCCGATCATCCATACCCATGTCGAGCAAGCCGATGATGGCGAAGGATGGATCGTCACTTGGCGCGAAGACTCCGATGCGCAACGCGCATGCCGAGGTCATTTGCTCACGACAGGCCAAGGGGAACGACTCGAGATTTCCATTCCTTTGGATGCTCTTTCTTCGGTGGATCAGTCCGGTGCGATGGTATTCGGTGGGGCCACGGATTGGCAAACTTGCTGGAAGCGTGTCTTGCTTGGGTATCACGAGCGGGAATTGGTCGCGTCGCTACCTTTTGTACCTGCTGATGCCGAAGGGGTGGCAGGTAGTTGGCATTGCCCGGCACCACAGGTTCATCCGGACTCCTTAGCGGTCATGGCAGATGCGTGGGATAAGACCCTGGCGAACTATACTGCGAGTGTTTCGGATCGAATGCAGTCGCGAATCGGCGGCCTGTGTGTTGCCATGGAACAGTTCCGAAGTCAGGGCTGGATCGAGGGCGCCCCAACGCACAGCACCAATCTGGCGGAAATCGAACGCAAGACGCTCGACCTGCGAGCGACCTGGGACATGTTCGGAACCTTGACCGAACGCTTGGCACGCATGCGAGGAGCAAAAGAGGGTTACTGACGCGGACTCTGAATTCGACGGTAGCAGGGAAAAAGGAACCGATCCAAGACCTACGCGACTGTCTTTGCCGTATCACGATGGCGTGAGCGCTGCGACAGGGGACGAAGCAGGGGCTAATTCGCGCGGGTCTCGAATCGGTCGGGCTGTTCGGAGTCTCCGAACATAGGGTTAAGCGATCGCCTAGCATGCTGGGGCTCAAAAAAATGGGCATTTTCCCCAAACTTGTTGTCGCGGCCGAAAGTTCGCCGCTGATCGACAGCTAAGGTGCTGCGAATCTACTTTGGCCGGGCGAGTTCGAAGAGGTCCTGTGTCCGGCACCAGTGCTCAGCTCCCAATCGGGCGATCGACTTTAGTAGCCTCGGATCGG
Source organism: uncultured Pirellula sp. (assembly GCA_964464255.1). Classification (GTDB taxonomy): domain Bacteria; phylum Planctomycetota; class Planctomycetia; order Pirellulales; family Pirellulaceae; genus JBKCUI01. The sequence continues at coordinate 2,308 of CAYXFO010000019.1, read as the reverse complement.
GCAACCCGTCGGATCCTAGAATGGATTCTTCGATGTGCATGGCTACGACCTCGCCGATGACCAAGTTTGCAGCGATCGGACCATCGCCGAAGGATCGGATTTCTAGCAATTTGCATTCGAGAGCCCACGGAGCATCGGCCAGCCTTGGCGTGGCGATCAGTCGCGAGGGGGCCGTTGCCAATTGAAGCTGCTCCACTTCGCTGATCTCAGGGGGGTAGGGGGCACTCGAGGCGTTGATCAATTTTGCATGCGCCTCGGTCGATGCATGAATGACGAATTCCTTGGTGGTTTCGATATTGAGCAGGGTATCTTTCTTGGTGCCATCGCGCTTCAGCGTCGGCGAAAAGACCACGATGGGGGGATTGGCCCCGAATACATTGAAAAAACTGAACGGAGCGAGATTGACTAGACCATCCGCCGAACGGGAAGTCACCCAAGCGATGGGTCGAGGTGTAACGAGCCCCACCAACATTTGATAAACATTCAGCACCTCGCTGTCGCGCACCTCAATAAACATGGACTAGTATCCTCGGATAGTTCTCTCAATCGGACTTCAGAAAATGATACTCGGTCAACCGCTCGCTGCAGAGCCGCGATCTAGCTTCAATAGGTGCCACCTCGATCGCCCTCGATTGGGGTGCCAGTCTTCCACGTCCGGCGAATACGCCCATTGAGCGAACAATCTGTCGGTGGCTTGGTTTGGAACGGACCGAGCGCCCCCTTCTCCTTCCCCATTTCCTTGGGATCGGTTTAGATGGTTGATCACGATGAGCACGTCGAGCGGACCTAGATTATTATCCCCGTTGGAATCCAAGAACGCTTGAACGTCCGCATTGATTCGGTTCGGCAGCTGTCCGGATTGGAACACTGCGACGTTGATTGTGTTGACCAAGACAAGCACATCGAGAGGATCAATTCCGCGATTGCCGTCCACATCGAGCGGATTGACTTCGTTTCGCCAAGGGCGTTCGCTCATGACCTCCAAGACGACTTCACCCGCAGTGTACGTTTGAACGTACCGCCCATCGACTTCCTTGCCCGGACCGGCGATCCATTGGTTCCCAGTGTTGAGCGTATCGGTCGCTCCCATCACCACTAGGAGAGTCTTCTCTTCATTCAGTGTCGCCACATCGGATGGCTGAAAGCTCAACTGATTTGAATCGCTGCTTCCTAGGTCGATCGTGTTGATCTTGCCAAGCGAAGAGTTGTCGGTCAGAGTCACACTCGGCAGCGTGACTTTCAACTCGATCTCTCCCGTGGAGTCGTCGACTTCGAGCGAGCCTGGCATTTCTTGAGTGAAGCTTTTCAATTCCGAAATGACGTTGTCTTCGTCATCGTGAATTACCAAGCTTTCAATCAAGGATGTCGGTGCTTGCCAAACGATTATTCCTCCAGCCGAAACCGAAATCTGATTCTCGGCAACGCCAATGGCATGTGAGCCGAGGTGCGTCATGTTCAATCGACCTTTGGCTGGTGTCAACCCGATCAGCATGACCGCATGGTCCTCCACCTCCCCATCCCCAGCAAGTCCTGTCGCATTCAAGCCTCCCGCGCTACTCAATCGGATTCTCGCATAGGAGACACCGTTCCCAATACCTGTCGGAACATTGAAGGCGATCAAGTTCCGCCCAGCTGTCACTGGACGGGCATCGGCGATCTTTTCTCCTGGATCATCCCAGTCCCCATCGCGGTTGAAATCGATGAAGGCATCGACGAATCCAGGTGCCGATGCGCGTGCGATGAATGTGTTCCTCAACTGGATATTGGACGCACCGATGATCGATAGAGGGAACAAGACTCCATCTTCATCGTCCCATCGACGTTGATCATCGCCCAGCGAATGAACATCAGGTCGGCCGTTTGCTTCTCCGTCTACCCTCGAGCCTAAAAATAAATCTCCCCGGAGGTGTCGAGCACCGTCATCCACGATCAGGGTCGGATAGCTCTTCGCGAAACCGGATTGCTCCGACGATGGGGCGTCTCCGAAATCCAGCGATCGAGGAGTCAAGGATATCTTGACCCTCATCGTTGCTATCGAAGCCCCAGCATCCCTCACGACTACCTCGATCTCTGAGCTTCCGCTAGATACCAGTCCGACCCTAAGACGTACCGTTCCGGTCGTGTTGGGGGATGTGTAATCGATGGAATCAATCGAAATAATCTCCGGTCTGCTGCTAGTCGCTGTAACTTGCAAAGATTCGGATTCGCCTCCCCCAGCGGCAATGCCTGTTAGATTCAGGTCAAAGGTTCCGACATCTTCAAAGACCGAAAAATCGGGGATCGAATCGATCGTCGGAGGATCGTTGAC
>CAYXFO010000018.1:0-24118 GCA_964464255.1 uncultured Pirellula sp. | reverse complement strand
AGACCCGTACCGTCACCGATCCTGCGGAAGCGGACAAACTGTTGCTGCGCATCATCGAGACGGGCAAATTGCTGCAGTTGCCAGTCGGAAATGCGATTCTCGAGCGATTCGAAATACTCAACATGCTTGAGCGACGATCGGAAGCTCGCCAGTTCCTCGAAACTTCGCTTCGTGAAAACCCGAACGATCCAGTTCTGTTGCAATTCCTTCAAGCCGCGATGATGCAACAGCAACAAATGGCCGCTCGACGGGGAGCGATGGTTGGCGGACCGGGCATGCCTAGCGGACCTGGAATGCCCGGTTCTGCCGTGGCGTCCTCGTCAGGAGGAGCCGCCTCGAGCGGAATATGGACCCCCGATGGACCATCGCAACCATCACCCAGTGCACCTGCCACAACAGGTGGCAGCAAACTCTGGATCCCCGGCCAGGACTGACAAGCTGGGATTCTATCCCGATCCGAAAATCAGTAAGCCGGAAGTGAAAACCTTTCAGGTTCAAACTTCTCAAGTTTTAGGTTGGGATCTTGTAATCCTTGAGCCGCTGCATTTCCTCGGCAACGCTGCTGCCATCGGGAGTCGCATCGCTATCGACATCGAACCATGCGTCTTCGAAGCGGATGTAACCTGCCTCGCCGCGAGCGGATTTGCGGAGAGCAACGTTCGTCGTCAGAGCGATGACCGCGTCGGCCATCGCAACCTCAGGGTAGCATCGGGGCTTGTTCTCGGGTGAGTTGTTGCGGATGCAATAGGCCCAGTGCTCGATCTCCTCAGTGTACCCGCGGCTGACAGGACCTCCCGATGCCGCTGCCTTGGATACCGGTGCCGAAGCGCCGCCGCTAGCCTGCGTATCAAGCGCATAACCACTTCCAGCAGCTTTGACTCCTGCTGCCGCTCCGGTGTCTCCCTTGGAGTAAAGAAATACGTCCTGCTCTTTCTCGAGAATCAAAGTTCCCTTGGTTCCGAGCACCACTTCGCCGTAACCACCGTAGGTGTTGCCGTTGATCGATGAGTAGGTGACCACGACCTTCTTGTTGGGATCTTGGTCATAGCCCGGCAGTCCTTTTGCCCCACCGGGGAGCTTGTATCCGATGTCGAAGCGTTCGTCGTACTCTGGGCCTGGGAACTCATACATGCAGTAGACGTGATCGTCCGCATCGCGATCGGGCAAGAAAATATGTCGACCACCGACGGCGTGCACCGTAAGAGGTCTCGCCTTCTTGCCGTCCTTGCGAAGCGCACTGCAGAAGATGGTCGAGGCATCGAGTTGGTGGCTGCCAAGTTCGCCCATCAAACCAGCGCTGGTTCGATCGAACAATCGCCAACGGACCAATTCTTCCATCGCGGAGATCGTACGATTCCCCATGGCCTTCTCGACGTAGCCGAAACGTGCTGCATCGACAACATCCTTCATCCATGCTTCTTGTTGGGCAATCTTGCGCTTGAGTTGTTCGATCTCTGCGGGATTCTTTGCCTTGTCTAGTTCCTTGACATACTTCTCGTAATCCGCCTTGATCTTGTCGGTCTTTCCGTCGGAATCACCACCGACCAACGGCGGTTGCCAAGAGTCGTTCCCCGGCAGATTGCCTCGGTGCCATTGAGCTCGGATATGGTGGAGTTGCCCAAGAACTCCCCACTTGAGCAAATGAACTGCGTTGTCGTACAAGACGCTGTAGTGGCGTTGGTGGCCGGTCGCCAGATAAAGTGACTGGCCGCTCGGGCTCCTCATTTCCTTGGATAGTCTTGCCATGACCTTGCACTGGGCAACGTTGTGGGCCATGAGCTTCTCAGTGAGAACGTGCTTGCCCTTCATCATCGCTTGGATCGCGATGGGGGCATGCAAATGGAGGGGAAGCGCGATGATAATCGCTTCGATGCTGTCATCGTTGAGCAGAGCCTCGACACCTCCGTTGCTAGCATCGTAAACTTTAACGTTCTTCTTCGCTTCGTCTTCGTTGGCGTACTTGTATTGCTTGATTAGTCCTGGGCGTGTTGGAGTGGTCCAGTCGCCATGAAACGCGCGATAGATGCTGTAGGGACGAATATCAGCGATCGCGGTGACTTGCACGTATTCCGGAGTGCAGCCACCGATCAGCACGCTCCCCTCATCGCCGGTGCCGATCACACCCACGCGAACGGGGTCGGCGAATTTCTCATATCCGAAGTACATCGCACCCAGCCCGGCGCCGCTGACGGCCCCTGCAGCGATGACTCCCTGCAGAAACTCGCGACGGGTGAAGCCGATCGCCTCATGATAGTTGTCCTGGCCGATGGTCTTGTCTTCGGGGCTCAGTGTTCTCATTGGAATAAATCCTTTTGAAATAGTGGATGATGTGCGAGGAGCGAGTTAGGGTTTCGCGGGAGCTTTGGCGTTGCGATTCCAGAAGCTCCACGGCAAGAAATCTAACCCTGCGTAACGCCCTGCATCGGCGAAGGCGACTGCGAAACAAGCCAACATTTCGATGGCTTGGTAATAGGTAGGTTGCGTTCCAGGATATCCAGGAAACTGGCTGGCGACGACCGAAGCGAGGAACAGGCCAGCCGCCAACCCGGCCAGAGGTGTGAGCAGACCGACAATCAGCAAAATCCCAACCGCCATGTCGAAGATCGGAATGATGCGATCCACTTGCCGAACGGTGATCTCCCCTTCTCCAGGGTATTTGAAATCCACTCGCTTGCGGATCGGTTTGCCATTAGCATCCTTGGCTGGTTTCTTGGGGTCGGGAGCGGCTTGTTCGTCGGTCGCAACCGCGTTGATCCGTTCCTCAAGTTCGCGAACGGTTTGATCGATTTCCGACAGAACTGGTCTACCGAGGGTCTTCCATTCCGACTCGACCGTATCCCGTTGTTTGCGAAGGGATTCGACGCCCGAGCGAGCGTCATCGGCTTCGAGTTTCTTCATCCTCTCGATCCCTTGATTGTACTGTTCGATCTGCTGCTTCCATTCTTCGTACGTACCTTTCCGTTTAGCGGCGAACTCTTTAAGGATGTCAGCAACCGCATTTCCCTGAGCTTCATCGAATCCGAATTCCTTCGTCGCGCGGTCTGCGAATGCCTTGCAGATTTCCTCCATCTTCTTCGCATCCATGCGCATCGATCCGTCGTAGTCGGGAATCATCGCATGAAATTGTTTTTCGAAAGGCCCTTTTGCGGCAGCTAAGAACGGTGTCGAGGAAAAGTTGCCATCCCGAACCTTGGTCGCTCCTTCCTGAAAGAAATGCCACCCAATCGCGACTCGGAGAAGAACCAGAACGATGATGGCTGGCAACGTTAGCCGAGCTTTGCGAAGTAGCATTTGGATATTGATCGAAACGGAGGGGAGGAAGGGTGGGGGTCGAGGATGTCGACTGCAGGTCTCTGGATCAGCCGCATTTTTCCTCAGTAATGTAACTAGAGTATGGTCCAAAAGTCGCGCCGAGCCAAGCCTTTAGGGGTTGGGAGCCAGCTCTTCGAGAACGGGCAGCACATCTTTTGGCTTGAGATGCCTGCCGAACAGGATTTTTCGATGGGTAGGGGACCAGGGAACGCCCTCCCATGCCTGGGCTGTCTGTCTGGGAATCGCAACCAGAATGGGAATATCCGAAAAAAGTTTGAGGGACTCGGATCGGTGATGGATGTACTCCGGCGTCCAGAATCCTGCAATTTCCAAAAGCACTCGTCCCGCTTGGCGGTGGACCACTTGGTTTTCAGCGCATGTTTCTCGATTTGGGCTAGGATCGCGGATGAAAACGAAATCCGGAATGAATACGCGCTGACCTCGAACCAGAATTTCCCCCTCTCGGACTAACGACCAAGGGGCATGGGATTCCGTTTCCCACGCTTCCATCCAAGTTCGCTCGATCTCGGAATCGACCGAAGCATGGCGGGCAACCGGGCTTCGCAGCCCCGAGCGATCGTTGAGTTCCAAGATCGGTCGTGCCGGATATCCTCTCGTGCTAGGCCCCTTCCTGGCGCATCGCATGGTGGCGATCATTTCCCATCCTTGGCATGAGAGCAAGCCCGGCAAAAACTTGGCCATCGATGCGCCATAGCGATGGGTGTGTCTCAATACTGACGAAGGGCCATCGAGCTCGATGCGGTAACCATTCTTGGTCTCCGAGATCGAATGCATCAATCCTGCCAGCTTGGCGTAACGCAGGATCAGTTTCCAGTCGGTCGTGGCTTCGATGCGGATCGAGGTGGCATCCAAGAGTGCGGCTTGAGTTTGAGCGACGTTGTATCGGGACAGCAAGTCGATGGGATCTTGGGGTGTTTCGAAAGCGGTCAGTCGATGATTTTCGATCAAGTCTTCATAAAGACGCTGTCGCAGCTCCGGCCAATCCATTCCGAGTTGCCGGGCAATCGTTTGTTTCGCCGCCGACTCGGAATGATCGAGGATCGATTCGGGCTCGGCGATCATAGGATGATGCTGGGCAGCGATCGCAAAGACTCGGCGGCGCAGATCGGCAGCCTGTTTTGGTTTGCCTCGATCAAAGCGACCATACTCATCGAGCAGCTTGCAGAAGGCGTTCATGCGTCGGATCGGACAATCGCGATCCTCCTCTAAAATCTGCGTGACCGATCGGTGGAGCTCTTGGCGGGTTTTGCGGATCCCGGATTCGTATACGGCTATCATGCGGCGAGCCAGTTCGGGATAGATCGCATGCGCAGCGGTCGTTAAACGATCTGGGATGATGCGACCATTCTCACGATGGGCGATAGCGAGCTCGCGGGTAAGCATCGTTCCTCCGTCGTTTTCGGGATCGCTTGACTTCATTGGTGTCCTCGGTCACCACTTCGTATAGCGTTGCGCGAGCATCTCCTCGGCGGCGGAGAATGCGTCCCAATCGCTGTTTGGCTTGCCGCGTGGTCGCTTTTCCTCCGAGAATGACCGCTACCTTGACCTCGGGCAAATCGACCCCTTCATCGAGGACTTGATTGGCGATCAGCGCGGGATAAACGCCATCGCGAAGACCTTCGAGATAATCGAGTCGTTCCCGTTTACCGCAATGGCTCAACAAGCAGGGGATCAGAAAGCGAAGCGAGATTTCTCTCGCCATCAGATTGGACCCGGTAAAGACAATCATCGGACTGCCGAGATGGAGTCGGAACAGATCTTCGAGAACGCGAAATTTCTCTTCCGCGCGCTCTTCGATCGACTCTTTTTCACGAAAGGCTTTTAGAATCTTGGATGCCGTTCCATCGATCAGGCTTTCCGCGGATAAGTCTTTCCATTGAAATGCCGGGTCTTCTTCGCGTCGTTGATAGACATACGAAGCGATCTGCTCGGCCAAGAGATCATAACGCGCTCGCTCGGGGGGATTGAGTTGGACAGGGATGCGAACTACGTCGTAATCGGCCAGGGTCTTTCCGCGAACCTCCATGATCGGAAGTCGATAGACCACCGGCCCGATCAAATGTTCGATGTGCTCCATCGCGGCATCCGTGGGCTCAAGCGTGGCGGTTAGCCCAAGTCGCTGTGTGGCGAGCGATTGTCTTGCTGCATCGCTCCGAATGGGACCGCTCAGATGATGACACTCATCGAAGATCAACAGATCGAATCGATCGCCGATCTTGGGCATATGGATGCATGCGCTGGCATAGGTCGTAACGGTCACCGCGCGAATATTCATGACGCTATCGCCCAGAATCCCTGCATCGTAGGAGAGCCCCCTCAGGATCCGTCGATGCCACTGGTACATCAAATCGCGGACCGGCGCCACGATCAATGCTGTGCATCGCGATTCCGCCATCGCATGCAGGGCGACTTCGGTCTTGCCCGTACCCGTGGGCATCACCACCACGCCGTTTCGAGTCGCAAGCCAAGCCGCGAGACCGTTCTGCTGCTCCATTCGAAGTGGCGGCAGATTCATGCCGGGAAACTCGACCGACGCTTCCGACGCGATCGGCACGTCGAGATCGATTTGACAGAGGCGAACGATTTCCGCGATTCGGCGATAGTGCAATGCATCGCATCGCCAGCAGTCGCTTCGAGGATCCCACTTCCACGGCACATCGCTGAACAGCAATTTGACCGCGGTGGCAGGCAAGCCCTGGAGAGTCAGGGTGCCTGCGTCGAATCGGAGCGAGCCTGTCGTTGATTCCTGCTTCATGAGCCTAATTGTACTCAACTGCAGTATCGATCGTACCGCGCAATCGCGAGGATGCGATGCAGTTATTCGACCGTGACGCTCTTGGCCAGATTGCGAGGCTTGTCGACATCGCAGCCCCGGGCGATCGCGATGTGATAAGCGAGCAATTGAAGCGGGATCGCGGCGACAACCGGTTGCAGGAAATCCTCGACGTGCGGAATCTCAATGATATCGTCGACGAGTGCATCGAGCCTTTTGTCCCGCTGATCAACGATAGCAATGACAGGCCCGCCTCGTGCCTTGACCTCTTGCAGATTGCTCATCACCTTGTCGTACACATGCGAACGAGACAGGATGAATACCGATGGCGTATGTTCATCGACTAATGCGATCGGACCATGCTTCATCTCTGCCGCTGGATAGCCTTCGGCATGGATGTAGCTGATCTCTTTGAGTTTGAGTGCGCCTTCAAGGGCCGTGGGGAAATTGTAGTGACGGCCCAGATAGAGGAAGTTGGTCGCGTCTTTATACTTGTCGGCGATGCGACGGGTGACTGAGTCACATTCGAGCGATCGCTCCACCGCATCGGGCAAGGTTTCCAGGTTATCGATGATCCGCTGGCCCGCTTCGTAGCTGAGATAGCGCAAACGACCGAAGTAAAGGGCCAGCATCGCCAAGACGGAGAGTTGCGATGTAAAGGCTTTGGTGGACGCGACTCCGATCTCGGGACCGGCATGGAGATAAACACCGCCGTCAGCTTCCTGTGCGATGCTGCTGCCGACGACGTTGCAGATCGCGAGAGTGTGATGTCCCTTGCGCTTCATCTCGCGCAAGGCTGCGAGAGTGTCCGCTGTTTCGCCACTTTGCGTGATGCCAAAGACGAGGGTGTCATGATCGACCGGAGGATTGCGGTATCGAAGTTCACTCGCGTATTCGACTTCGACAGGAAGCCTCGCGAACTCTTCGATCAGGTATTCGCCCACGAGCGCTGAATGCCAACTCGTTCCACACGCGGTCAATATAATGCGATTCACGCTGCGCAATTGCGAGGGTGTCAGGTTGAGTCCACCGAACTTCGCGGTGGCGTTCTCGCGATCGAGTCGGCCTCGCATGGCATTCCGAAGCGAAGTCGGCTGCTCGTAGATTTCCTTGAGCATGTAGTGCGCGTAGCCTTCGCAGTCGACATCTTGATCTCGCGATTCCAAGACGCGCACTTCGGGACGAATCCGACCCTGATCTCGATGTACGACTTGGATCGAATCCTTGGATATGACTGCAAGCTGATGGTCGGCTAGATAAATGATTCGATCGGTGTGGCCAACCAACGGGGAAGTGTCGCTGGCGATGAACTGCTCTCCTCGACCCACGCCGAGGACCAACGGGCTACCGCATCGAGCTGCGATCAGCAAATCGGGTCGATCGCGGAACATGACGACCAAGCCATAGGTGCCTCGAAGGGATGGGAGTGACGCTCGAACGGCTTCGACATACACGGCATTGCGCCCCTCGCTCGCCGTTCCCGATCTTGTCCCCGCATTTGCCGGTGACTCCAAGATTCGTTTCAGATTGTCTGCGATCAAATGGGCGATCACTTCGGTGTCGGTCGCGGATTGGAAGCAATAACCCTTCTCGATCAGCATTTCTTTGAGAACCTGATAGTTCTCGATGACTCCGTTGTGCACCACGGCCACTGCGCCCGTGCCGCCGAGATGCGGGTGCGCGTTTTCCGGTGTCGCCGCTCCATGGGTCGCCCACCGCGTGTGGCCGATTCCTATCACCCCGGGCATCGGTGAACCGGCAATCTGTTCGGCCAAGCCTTCGATGCGACCAACCGAACGAGCGAGATAGAGGTTGCCTGATTCGCCAAGGGTCGCAATGCCAGCGCTGTCGTAGCCTCGATACTCCAGCCTGCGTAGACCCGTCAACAGAAAGGGGCATGCATCCTGCTTGCCAACGTATCCTACGATTCCGCACATGCTTTGGCTCCTTGGATCCGATCGGAAAAGATACCGCTTACGCGAAGTCTATCTTTTAAGTCGGCTGTTCGCGTCACCGATCTCCGGAAATTCCGAATGCTATCTTTCTGCGGATTGCAATGACGCGAACGATCGGGTGATGATCCATACTGAAGTCGACTAGGCGCTGAAGTCGAAACCCGAACCGCTTTGCTCGGAGGCGTGGGTGGGTGCGGTTCCTTCTCGGGCTTCCTTCTGAACTAGCATTTCCCAGGAGATCATTTCGATTTCCAGAATCTCACGAAGATCCTTCAGTGCGGCGGTATCGTGACCTTGCTCTGCAGTGGCCAGGAGCGCCGAAAGAAAGATGTAGAGATCGGATTGTTGGCGAGCCAACGAATGGCTGGGATCGACGATTCCGGAGAGCAGTTCCGTCAGGATATCTCGGACCAGGATGATCCACTGATTAGCGGCCTGGACATCCCCTTTTGCCCAAAGATCTCCGATGGTTACCGTCAAGGAGTGTGCCCGGCGCAGGAGCAACCAATGAAGTTTAGCCGGAGAAGCCGATTCGACTTCCTGTTGGAGAAATCGTTCAATGGGGTCGGATAGCGACATGCTTGGATTCATTTAGGCCAGGTTTCGTTTCAGAACTTCGTCGTTCCATATCGTCCTGGGAACCCTTCCCTCATCGGTGGCATCCGTCTGCTCGGCGCAGCCGTTACAACCGTCACATCCAAGTCGGGTAGCATGTACGGGTTATATCGACCACAATGATCGACCAAAATGATGAGGTGGTTTGATCCCTTGCACCCCCTGGAACCCTGATCCGATGTCCCTGCAATCCGACCGTGACGCCATCCTCGCATTGACTCAACGCTTATTGGTTTGCATCGCTCGAGGGGACTGGGATACGTACCAGGAGCTGTGCTGTCCTTCGTTGACCTGTTTTGAGCCGGAGGCGATGGGTAATTTGGTGGATGGCCTGGACTTTCATCAGTACTATTTCAATCTGCCGTCGGCTGCCACTGCGGTGCAATCGACGATTGTCGCTCCGCATATCCGGATCATGGGTGATGTTGCAGTGATTGCGTACATTCGATTGACCCAGAAAATGGCGGATGGCAAACCGGTGACGGTAGCGATGGAAGAGACTCGGATTTGGCAACGTCAGCAGGGACGATGGAAACATGTCCATTTCCATCGCAGTCCCGCACGGTGATTCACTCAGGAAGGTTCTTTCATGCATCCACTCGATTTCGTTCGCATCACCGCCGCGTGCACACCGACGCATGTTGCAGATCCCGCGGCCAATCGATTATCGATGGAGCGGGCTCTGATCGAATCGTCCGACTCCGATATCATCGTCTTTGGTGAACTGAGTTTGAGCGGTTACACCTGTGGCGAGTTGTTCCTGCAACGGACGTTGCTCGATGCGTGTGTGCAAGAACTAACGAATTTGGCTCGGTCGGTTGGCCAGCAGTTGGTCGTGGTTGGATTGCCGCTCGATGTCCAAGGGCGATTGTTCAATGTGGCGGCTGTGTTGTGTCATGGCCGGATTCTCGGCTTGGTTCCCAAACTGCATTTGCCGACCTATGGCGAATTCTATGAAGCGAGGTGGTTTCATTCCGGTCGCGAGTTAACGCAAAGCGAAATCGATATCCCAGGGTATGGCAGTGTTCCAATCGGTTCGCGGCTCTTATTTACATGCGGTCTTGCAACAGTCGGAGTGGAGATCTGCGAGGATCTCTGGGTCCCGAATCCTCCCAGTAGCGACCATGCGGTGGCGGGTGCGAATGTGCTCTTGAATTTGTCAGCGAGCAACGAAACGATCGGCAAAGCAGCCTACCGCAAACAGCTCGTTGCCATGCAGTCGGGGCGATGCATCGCCGCGTATGCCTACGCCAGTTCCGGTCCGACCGAGTCGACCACCGACTTGGTGTTCGGCGGCCATTGTTTGATCGCCGAAAACGGGAATGTGCTCGTTCAATCCCAGCGTGTGGGAACGGGATTGTGTTTGAAGCCGAGCTCGCAGCTCGATGGGCTATCGAGCTTTGCAACAGTCGATGTCGATTTGGATCGACTCGGGCATGATCGCCGAACGACGCAAACCATGCATCAGATTACCGATGGAGTATCGAGTTATCGTTCGATTCCGTTCGAGCTACCGGTCGCTTCCAAGCCCCTGAATCGGTGGATCGATCCCCATCCTTTCGTGCCTCAATCGGCGACCGAGCTCGAGCAGCGTTGCTCGGATGTTTTTGAGATTCAATGCGCATCGCTGGCCAAGCGTGTTGCGAGGATCCCCGAGTCGATGCCTCTGACGATCGGGGTTTCGGGGGGATTGGACAGCACTCTCGCTCTGCTGGTGGCAGTCAAGATGTGCGACATGCTGTCATGGGACCGCAAGCGAATCGTTGGTTTGACCATGCCAGGCTTCGGGACGACCCAGCGTACCAAGAGCAACGCGGAATCGTTGATGCGGTTGCTTGGGATTCGTTCCGAGTGCATCGATATACGTTCGAGTTGCCTGCAGACATTTCAAAGCCTCGGGCACAAACCGTTTGGAGTGGATACAGCGTCCTACGACATCGATGGCTTGCAGAAAGCATTGGAGGAACTCCCTGCCGATCGGCGAAACGATTTAGTTTTCGAGAATGTGCAGGCTCGGATGCGGACGCTGCTGCTGATGAGCCGCGGATTTGTCCTCGGGACCGGAGACATGTCGGAGTTGGCGCTCGGCTGGTGCACGTACAACGCCGACCACATGTCGATGTACAACGTGAACTGCTCGGTTCCCAAAACGATGGTCCGGTTTTTAGTCCGGTATGTCGCTGAGCAATTTGCGGAAGGAGAGTTGCGGAGGGTTCTCTTGCAGATCGTCGATACTCCGATCACTCCCGAACTGTTGCCGTTAGGTAGCGATCAATCGATCCAACAGGAGACCGAAGGAACGATCGGTCCCTATGAGTTGCATGATTTCTTTCTCTATCATTTTGTTCGCGGGGGTGCATCGCCCGCAAAGATACTGTTGCTGGCCAGTCAGGCGTCCTTCGATCGCCAATACACTCGCCAGGAGATCGCGGAGGTCCTGAAGACCTTTATACGTCGGTTCTTTGCGGCTCAATTCAAGCGAAGCTGCGTTCCAGATGGTCCAAAGGTCGGAACCGTGTCGCTATCGCCGCGCGGGGATTGGCGCATGCCAAGCGATGCGGAGTGCGAAGCTTGGCTCGCTGATCTTCAGAGAGCCATCGATCCGAGGACTACTTGATGAATCGGATGGTGACTGGGTAACGGTAAGCCTCGCCCTTGTTGGCCGCAATCGCAGCAATAATGGAAAGAACAATGTTTCCGATAATCACCACGGGCAGCAATATAAAGCCGATGACAATACATGCGGTAGCCGCGGATATTACGAATGCGATCAAAACGGCTAATTGAAAATTGAGAGCCTCTTTGCCTTGGTCATCGACGAAGGGCATTTTTTCTTTTTGGATCAACCAGAAGATCAATGGCCCCAGAAAGCCAAGTACAATTCCGCTCAGATGGCACACGAGTGCCCAGGTGCATTCCTCTTTACTAGGGGCAAGGCCCGATGCGTTGACGGATCCCTCACTCATGTTCATGGACTCCCATTGATGAACAACCTGCCTCAATTCGATGAAGACAAAAGTATAACGGTTTCTGAGCAGCCCTTGATCGATCGCCGCATTTTTTCATCCTTGCTCGTCGCCGCATTAGTTCCCGTCCCCTGTAAAATGTTCGCATGGGAGCCCGTCGAGGACATTGAGGTTGGTTTGGAACGCCTTCGCAAACGGGACAAGTTGCCCGGATTGATCGCAGGGCACTTTACCCTGTCCGGGGACGAGGAATTGGGAGTTGTTGGCTTCCGCCGTGCGGGAACCGATCAGCGCATGAGCGTAGATGATCGCATGCATCTCGGATCCTGTACCAAAAGTATGACCGCCACACTGTTGGGGATCCTCGTCGATGAGGAGAAGATCGGATTCGAGACGACTCTGGGGGAAGTGTTTCACGATGATCCCACGGTGACGGGATCAGCCTGGAAAGACGCGACGATGCGTCAGTTGATGTCCCACACCAGTGGGGCCGTTCCCAATCCGCCTTGGAATCAATTCGCCGGTCCGATCGAGCAGGCGGTTTCGACTCGAAGAGACATACTGCACTGGTTGGTCGAGCGTCCGCGTCGTGAAAAGTCGGTGGGACAATTCGAGTACTCGAATCTGGGTTACACAATCCTAGGGCATGCCATCGAGAAAATTCGCGGGCACGCTTGGGAGGAGGAGATGCAACGGCGATTGTTCGAACCGCTTGGAATGAAGTCCGCAGGTTTCGGTCCACCGTCTAAACATGTAGCGGATGCGCCATGGGGGCATAACATGGTTTTTGGTCTTTCCGTTTCGACCGATGCAGACAATCCGCCAGCCCTTGGTCCAGCTGGGACAGTTCACGCTTCGATGCAGGACTGGATCAAATACTTGCGGGTCCACTTGATGACCGATCCGGCGAAGGAATGCGGCTTGCCGTTGACGGCGAAGACACTTGAGGAGCTACATCGACCGATCGAAGGGACGGAGTATGCGGGGGGTTGGGCATGTGGCGAACGAACATGGGCTGCGGGGCGGATCCTGACCCATAACGGCTCGAATACCCACTGGTATTGCGTCGTCTTTCTAGCGCCGGAGCAGGGGCGTGGTGTGATCGCTGCGAGCAACATCGGCCTCTCCTCCGCCCAATCCTGTGACGAAGCATTGCAACTGATGATCCGCCGCCATTAAAAGGTGTCAGAGTGAGCGACTGCATTTAACTGCGAGTGGTGGCGAGCAGTTGCGAGACCAGAGGCAAGAGCTGTTTCTTGCGGCTGACGATATCCGGCAGCGAATACAAACTGCGATCCAGGCAAGGATAATTGATATCATCCCAAGCTTCTGATTCGTGCGATAAGAGCAACAGCGAGCCGTTGCTCACGACATCGGTGATCAATAGGGCTGAGAAATCCAAACCATTTTTCCGGGCGAGATCTTCTAAGGCCGTGCGCAAATCCTCTTTGCGATCCCAGAATAAATCGAAACCTGTCTCTTCGATCTGCGAAATCGAAAACCGAGAGCCATGCTCCGAAAACTCTTTGCAGTCTTCTCGCACTACTTCGGTTGGCGTTCCATTTCTCAAGGCCGACCCGATCTCGAAAAACTCCTTTGCATATTGGTCGAGATCGACATCGCACAAAGTACGAAGCCACTGCAGTGCCTCGCGATCGATATCGGTTGTCGTCGGAGATCGCAAGAACAACGTATCGGAGATGATCCCGGATGCCATGCATAGTGCGATGCCTGGTTTGGGGACCAAGCCTGAGCCGCGAAAATGCCGAGCCACCAGCGTGCAGGTCGACCCCACCGGCTCGTTGATGAATCGAATCGGTTGCGTCGACTTCAAACTGCCCCCGACACGATGGTGGTCGAGAACTTCGAGGATGTCGGCATCCTCGGCGCCGTGGACCGCCTGGCTCAATTCGTTATGGTCCACCAAGATGATTTTCTGCTTAGGCGGATGCATTAAGTCCGACTTGGAGATCACGCCGATCAGGATGCCTGTATCGTTGACCACAGGAAAGATCGGTTCGGATGTTTCCTCGACTTTTGCGAGGGCTTCGTCGACTGGCAGTTTGCCAAGCAGAGGTACGAATCCGGTGTCGACCGCCGAATCGATGAACTGCGACGACTTGATACGCATCGTAGTCGTCGCTGTATCGTACGGACTTTGGATCACCGCCACACCTCGCAGTTTGGCCAGTTCGACCAATCCGGACGATAGGGCATAGCCGCCGGTGACGACCAAGGCGCGGACTCCATGTTCGATGGCTGGGAGTTGGATCGTGGGGCGATCGCCGCTGACGACGATCAATTTCTCGGCAGGAAATCGCTGCATCCGTTCGGTGAATCCCCCTGCGCTCATGGCTCCGACCATGACCATCAACTCATCGAGCTTGTTGGGTTGCAGTTCGTGCTGAAACGTTCCTCCGAGAATATCGCGGACCTTTGCTAGATTGGTGCGAACCGTGCGGGCCATCAGCGGATCGGAGTCATACCGAAAGATCAAGTCCATCAACTGCAGGAGCGACAGTACACCGAGCACGCGCTGTTCGGAGTCGATGATGGGAACCGCGCGGACATCGTGATCCTTCATCCGCTGATACACTTCGTAGAACACTTCCCCCATCGATGCCGTGACCGGATGGCGATTGCAGATGTCCGATAACTCCGGTCGAACGTCCATCACGATGCGAGGAGCGGGGACCTTGGCCCGTTTGAGGACGTATTCCGTCCGTTTATTCGGGGTGCCGCAACATGCTGCAACAGCCTCGGGCCGATGGGTTTGTTGCAGATAGTCCGCGTACGCGATCGCGGAACAAATGGCATCGGTGTCCGGGTTTCGATGCCCGAAGACGAGAATAGTCATGAAACAACGTCCAAGCTTGGGTGTTCAGTCGAGGGAACCTTGTTGAAGAGGATTCTCTGGCAGTGTAGCACATACCTTCGAGATAACGCACTTGCAAAAATGACGCAGTCTTCAGTCAATGCGAGGCCCCAAACACCGTGAAGCCTCTGCCCCTACTTGAAAAAGGACCGAACTCCGGCGACCATGTCGTGTCTTGTAATTTCGTCGTTTGTCGTGACGATCTTGCCCTTAACAAAAAGCTGTTAGACCCATGCTTCAGATTTCGTTGCCCGATGGTACCGTTGTTTCCCATCCGGAGACTGCAACCCCTCTCAGTGTGGCCGAATCGATCGGCAGTCGTCTGGCCAAGGCGGTGGTGGCGGCCAAGCTTGGAGACCGGATCGTCGACGCGACCTTTCCGCTCCGATCCTACGGAGGGCCTTCTCCCATTCCTCTCCGTTTGTTAACCGAACGGGATCCCGAGGCATTGGATGTATTGCGTCACTCGTGCGCTCACGTGATGGCCCGAGCGGTGATGCGGCTCTACCCGGATGTCTCGCTCGCGTTTGGACCGACCATCACCAACGGTTATTACTACGATTTTCTTTTGCCGCATAAGCTCTCCGAGGATGATTTTGCCAAGATCGAACAGGAGATGGCGGCCATCATCGCGAAAGAAGAGCCCTTCGAGCAGTTCTCGCTCCCCCGAACCGATGCGGTGGCCTTGTGCAACGACATGAACCAGTTGCTCAAGGTGGAGCACATCGAAACCGGCCTAGCGAGCCACGACTCGCTCGGATTCTACCGCCAGGGCGAGTTTGTCGATTTGTGCCGAGGACCGCATATTCCCGATGCGGGCCGCATCAAAGCGTTCAAGCTGATGAGTGTCGCCGGGTCGCACTGGAAAGGGGATATGAATGGTCCTCACTTGCAGCGCCTCTATGGAACCGCGTGGTTCAGTTCCAAAGACATGCAGGCCTACCTGGACCAGCTCGAGGAAGCCAAGAAGCGCGATCACCGCGTGATCGGCAAGAAGCTTGGGTTGTTCCAGATCACACCTGATGTCGGGCAGGGGATGTGTTTGTGGCTTCCCAAGGGTGCTCGCGTTCGCAGTCTGCTCGAGGATTTTCTGCGCAAGGAAATGCTCCGACGAGGATACGAACCCGTTTACAGTCCGCATCTGGGCCGCGTGGAAATGTACGAGACCAGTGGTCACTTCCCTTATTATCGCGACAGCCAGTTTCCGCCGTTGTTCGTTCATGATGCTGGCGCGTTGGTCGACGCTTGGTCTCGCCGATTAAGCTCCGAAGAGGGTCTCAATGCTGCGCAGGAGTCCCATTTTCTGCAAGCGGCAGAGATACTCGGTTTTCGAAGTGAAGCCTATCGCCAGGCAGCGACCAAGGAAGCCAAGATCGCATCGCTCAATGAATGGCAGCGGCAGCATGAGCGGTTCCTCGTCAAGCCGATGAATTGCCCTCACCATTGCAATATCTACAAGGCACAACCGCGATCGTATCGGGATCTGCCGTTGCGGCTCTTCGAATTTGGTACGGTCTATCGATATGAGCAAACTGGGGAACTCAACGGCATGCTCCGCGTCCGCGGATTGACCCAGGACGATGCGCATATCTTCTGCACTGCGGACCAAGTCGAACAAGAATTTCGCAGCACCATCGACTTGACCCGCTTTGTTCTCGAGTCCGTGGGGCTTCAAGACTATCGCGTGCAGTTGTCGCTGCGGGATCCCAAGAGTGATAAGTATGTCGGTAGCGAAGAGAACTGGCAAAAGGCTGAGGCAGCCCTGCGAAATGTTCTCAAGGAATCCGGGCTTCCGTATTCCGAAGCCGAGGGAGAGGCCGCGTTTTATGGCCCGAAGGCAGATTTCATGGTCCGCGACTGCATCGGCCGACAGTGGCAATTGGGGACCGTGCAACTCGATTACAACCTCCCCGAGCGTTTCCAATTGGAATACACCGGTGCCGATAACAAGGCCCATCGTCCGGTCATGATTCACCGAGCCCCCTTTGGCTCTATGGAACGATTTGTCGGCATGCTCACCGAGCATTTCGCGGGAGCGTTTCCGATGTGGCTGGCACCTGAGCAAATCCGGATTTGTCCCCTCAGCGAGAAGACCAACGATTATGCTCAGGAGTTGGAACGTCGCTTTACCGATGCCGGTTTCCGAGTGACATCCGATTTGCGAGGTGCTAAAGTGCAGGCCAAGATTCGAGATGCACAACTCGAATTGATTCCGTACATGGCAATCATCGGTCCACGCGAAGCGGAGACTGCTACGATCGCACTTCGGGATCGCATCGAAGGAGACATCGGAGCCAAGCCGAACGACGAAGTCTTGGCGATGCTCCAAAACGAAGTAGCGACTCGACGCATTCGTCAGACGGTCGCCAAACCTGCCACTCAAGCTGAAGAACCTTCGCACACCACAAGCCATGAGTACTGATCACAAGCCGCATCGACGTCCAGCAGAAGAGATTCTGGCCGACGAGTTTCTTCAAGCTCGATCGCGCATTCTCGATCTAGCCGCATTCCTCGATCGGCTCGAGAGAGCTCCAGGTTCAACGGAACAAGAGTCTCGAATGCGATTGCTGGCCGATGGGTTGGAGATTCTGTGCGATGACGAAGTTGGCAAGGCTCGGCGCGTGCAGTTGTTGATGAGCCGCGATTACGACCCTGCTTGGCAGAAAAAATATGGAATACATTGATCCCCACATCCACATGGTGTCTCGTACGACCGACGATTACGAGACCTTAGCCCGCATGGGTTGCGTCGCCATGAGCGAGCCTGCCTTCTGGGCTGGTTTTGATCGCGGAAGTGTTGAAAGCTTTCGAGACTACTTTCGGCAATTGACCCAGTTCGAACCCAAGCGGGCCGCACAATTCGGTATCAAGCACTACACATGGCTGTGCATCAATGCCAAAGAAGCAGAGAACGTCAGCTTGTCGCGAGAAGTGATCGCGATGATCCCTGAGTTTCTCAGCGAGCCCAATGTCCTCGGGATCGGAGAGATCGGCCTCAACAAGAACACGAAGAACGAGTCGACGATCTTCTTGGAACATGTCGATCTCGCAGTGAAATACAACCAGCAGATCCTGATCCATACACCTCATTTAGAGGATAAGTACCAAGGCACCCGCATGATCCTCGACATGCTGATGGGGGATTCGCGCATCGACCGATCGCGAGTGCTGGTCGATCATGTGGAGGAGCACACCATCGAAGCGGTCCTCGAAAATGGCTTCTGGGCGGGGATGACTCTTTATCCGGTCACCAAGTGCACTCCCCAGCGAGCCGCCGACATGATCGAGCGCTATGGGCCCGAGCGATTGATGGCCAATTCTGCTGGCGATTGGGGGCCGAGCAAACCGACGGCGATTCCCGACCTGATCATGGAATTGAAACGTCGCGGCCACTCTCGCGAACTCATACGGCGGGTCGTGTACGACAACCCGGTAGCTTTTTTTTCCCAGAGTCGCCAGTTTGTGCCCTTGGAAAACTCGTAAACCCCCGCTTGGAGTATGCCGTTTAGGCGGAGTGTAACGGTTTTTCGTATCCGCCGATGCTGCTCGAGACGGCTCAGCTTGCCTATTTGTTAGACCGACGCCGTTTTTGCGTTGGGTTGTGCGGGTTATTCAAGCTCGGAAAAGTTTCCCGAAACCTTTGCTAGCGCAGGTCTGGACAAATCTACTGGTGGCGAAGACCATAGGGATGTTGGTTGAAGAAATCGCTCAGCTTGATCGCACGCCACCCTTTGAGTTCAGCCAAGCCCGGCTTCATCACGATGTTGACATCCTTGACTTTTGCCCTGGTTGCACTGGCTATCAGCCTTTGTGTTTCGCTGATTGCCACGCCAATCGCTCAGCGAATCGCGATTAGGCTCGGTATTGTCGACCACCCAGACAATCATCGAAAACTTCATCGCAAGCCAATTCCTCGTTGCGGTGGGATCGCCATCTTAGCGACCCTGTTCATCTCCTTTGCCACAATGGTGATTCTGTATCCAGAAAAGTGGTTGCAGGTCGTCAAGGACTGGCCGGAGGCGGTATCGCTGGGAATAGGATCCACAGCGATTGTTCTTCTGGGAATAGCTGACGATCGGTTTGGGCTTCGAGGTCGACAAAAGCTCGCGGGTCAAATTCTGATCTGCTTGTCGATCATCGGATTTGGGTTCGCAATCGATGATGTGCAGCTGTTCGGTTGGCATATTGAACTAGGCTTATTGACTTGGCCAATTACCTTAGGTTGGCTCCTGCTGTGTATCAACGCCACGAACTTGATCGATGGCGCCGACGGGCTCTGTTCATCGATCGGCTGGATTGCGTTTGCAGCGGTGACCGCAATCAGCATTCATACCGGCAATCAAACCGAGGGGATCATCTCGGCTTCGATGGCTGGGGCTCTGCTGGGCTTCCTGTTCTACAACCTGCCTCCCGCCAAGGTCTTCCTCGGAGATTCTGGGAGCATGTTGATCGGTTTGATCTTGGGTGTGGTCACGATGCGATCCTGGTTCAGCGAGGAATCACCCGTGTCGATCACCATTCCCGTCGTTCTCATGTCGATCCCATTGTTCGATTCGATGATGGCGATTCTCCGTCGAAGACTGACAGGCCGCAGCGTATTCACCGTCGATCGAGGGCATCTGCATCACAATTTGATGCGCCATGGTATCCGCAATCGCGCTCTGGTAGGCGTGATCACTCTCCTGTGCTTGATCACAGCCAGCGGTGCTGTTGCCGGCGTGGTTTTTGAATCGGATCTGCTGTCGATTTCAACGATGATCATTGCGCTCGGGGCACTGGTCGCTTCCCGTCTCTTCGGATTTGCGGAATTGACCCTGCTGGTGAAGAGGCTCGGTTCTTTTTCGAAGACTTTGATACCGGGTCGCACGGATACGGAGATCAAAACACACCAGCAAGTTGTCCAATTGCAGGGATCTCGGAATTGGTATGTGGTGTGGGAAACGCTGGTTGAGTTTGCTGAGAAGCATGGCATGGCCCGCGTCAGCATGGACCTCAATATGCCCTGGTTGCATGAGGGTTTTCATGCCAACTGGCACGTGGAGCGGATGCCGGAATACTCCGAACGGTGGTATGTGCGATTGCCGCTCATCCATGAGGAGCGAGTGCTAGGCCGTCTGGAATTCATAGGCCAACACAGCGAGTCCGAAACGCTTGAACTGATGAATCGGATCACCGAACTGCTCGAGACTCTTCGGCCAAATCTACACAGCATGATCGAGGAATTTGCTACCAACAAGGGCGAGTCGGTTCCGGAAGCAGAAGTTGTTCAAAACAAGGTTGCATCGGTGCTGCCGATTCCACCCGCCTCAGGTGTCTCGGCCTGAAAATCTCGGCCTGAGAATTTTGGCGCAAGTCATTTACAGGAATCTTCTTTTCCTGGAATTCGCGCGGCGTTTGTCGGGTTCGTTGTGGATGACCTCATAGGTAACAAAGATTGTTCGTCATCCCCGATCGGAAACTGGTTATCGTCCGTTTCGCTGAACCGAGCGCCGAAGGTCGACGATTCAATAATCGAGACTTTTTGGAACCGATTCTCACCGCGTTTTCCGAGGAATAAGCCGCGCGATCAACGCCAACGCCCAGGGCATGCAGCCAAATACGGCAAGGCAACGAGCAGGGAAGTCACCCCACCAACTCCACCAACCAAAACGGCCATCGGGAAGCGGTTCAGCGAGAATCCACCCAGGTTTCATTCGATCCAATTTTTGAACCACGCGGCCATTGCCATCGATCCACGCGGAAATCCCCGTGTTGGCAGTGACCAGCATCGGTGTTCGGTTCTCCACAGCGGTCACAATGGCGCTGTTGAGGTGATGGTCCAGGGAACTGGAACCTCGGAACCATCCATCGTTCGAGAGATTCACCAAAACATCAGGGGCCATTCCCGCGACAGTCAGTTTCTGAATGTGATCCTGCATCGCATGCGGCACCATGTCTTCGAAACAAATACTCGGTGATATCCAACGCCCATTGTTGAGACGCCATGATTTGGGTGTATCTCCCTGGGACAGTGTCCCAAGCCCGATGGCCTTCATGATGTCTGGGAACCACGACAAAACCGGGATGTACTCACCGAACATCACCAAGTGATGCTTGGCATAGTAATCGATGCGTGAGGATGCATCGTTATCGACCCAAAGGGCTGCGTTGTAACGATCTATGCGACCATCGGCGATCGCGATGACATCGGTCCCCATGACGAGTTTCGGGAATTTGCCATCGCGATCGAAGATCGATCGCAATCGATTGGTTTTGTCGCGATGCACTTCGGTCAGGTTGCTGTACACCCGTTCGAGTTGATGTCGCTCCCATCCAAGTTCGGACGGAACGATCGATCCTCGATCCCACATCATGTAGGGACCGATACCCCCGAAGATACTCTCAGGCCATAGAATAACATCGATGGATGATGGTTCCGTGACCGATGCAACCGCTTGACGTGTTGTGCGTTCATACTCGAACCAACCCTGCTCGAGTAAATCCGGCGTCGCGTCGAAGACCGTCGGCATGTTCCCTTGGATGAGCAGAAAGCGACCGATCGGCTTGATCGGTTGGATCGAACCAAGATACGCTTCGCGCTGACGCAATTGCATAAAGCTGGTCGATAGCCAAAGCAGCACGACGATTGCAGTCGCATCGCGCCACCATCGTTCCCACCACGTTGGTACTTTATCTGCTCGAAGACTCTTCGCAAACGAAACGATCCAGGCCATCGACAACGTCATCATGAAGCCGACTCCATAGCCGCCGACATGCGAGGCGATCTGTAAGAAAGCTGGAAGAGGCGTCTGTGAATGAACCAGCATGCAGCCCGCAAAACCCGTTGCCACATAGGCGCGAAGGACTTCGCAAGCAGTCCATGCCACCGCGCAGCATAACGGGAGAGGCAATCGCATCTTCGTTGCCAAGGATCTCGCCATCAGGATCGACAACGGGAAATAGATCGCCAAGTACAACGAAAGAGCAATCCAGCAGGCCGTTAGCGGCCAGTAGGCCAATCGGATTCCGTGAAGCAAGGCCAGCCATACTCCGCTGGCTACCATCCACGCGAACCACCCCTCCCGTCTGCTCCAAGTCGGACCGTTGATGACCAGCAACGCGAACAGCATCGCACTGATCCAACCCGCAACCGGCCAATGCAACGGAGGTTGACCTGCCCAGTAGCAGACTCCCCATGCCACGTAGATCCAATTCCTATGCCGGTCCACGATAGGCATCGGTTGCGATTCATTTTTGGACTTTGCCCGCGATCCGTTCCTTGCCAATCCCAATCCTCGAGGTTCTAGGTATCTGAATACCCACCAAAGCATATGGATTGTAACGCAACAGGGGAACGGCGATGAAAGCCCTGTCGTGCTCGGGAAGAAAACGGCCCATCGAGGGGATCGGTGAATACACCGTCCGAAAAAAGAAAAAGGCACCGCAACTCCGCAAAACCAGCCGGAAGTCCTCTCCCTCTTCCAGCCAACCCCGCTCCGGTCGCAGTACCTTTTTTCCTCGGATTCAAGGAAACCCCGAATCCATGTAGCAGAGAGTGCATCTATTGTGCCAATGGACGCTCGGGACAAACCGTCCGTCTCGGAAAACCTCTCTGCAACGTTCGTTAATGGAGCGACGGACGCCAGTAGACCGGCTCAAAGGAACGCACAACTGCCAACCGATGGCCTAAGAAATCACGAATCCGTACATCGGAAAGAATTGCACGACCACGCTATTCGATCGCAGTGCACTTTTTTTAGGCAACCCTCGGCGCAAATTCAGCAGCCGGCAAGGGAATCTGAAAACGACTCTTTACGTCAGCGCGCTTGCTCGCAATACTGACCGCTCTCTCTTCTTTACACGTTCGACCTTAGGGGCGGTTCATGCACAAGAGTTGGAACTCGCGGCTGTCCGTTTTGGAACTCTCAACGTTGCGTTGGAGTTTTGAAGATGACGTGCTCCGATACCATGAGCATGGTTACCAAGCGATAGGAATCTGGCGTCCGAAATTGTCGGACTGTGGCGAAGCCAAGGGTCGCGAGTTGCTTTCTGAAATGGGAATGAGCGTGTCGTCCCTTCATTGGGCGGGTGGCTTTACTGGACATGACGGTCGCACGTTCCGTGAGTCTCTGCACGATGCGCTGGACGCGGTCCAAT
Organism: uncultured Pirellula sp.; assembly: GCA_964464255.1. GTDB lineage: Bacteria > Planctomycetota > Planctomycetia > Pirellulales > Pirellulaceae > JBKCUI01. The sequence continues at coordinate 1,465 of CAYXFO010000018.1, read as the reverse complement.
TGGCGGCGGACTTGAATGCCGATTGTCTAACCGTATTGGCTGGTTCGCGAGCAGGACATACCAAAAGCCACTCACGTCGCATATTTGCAACAGCTCTTCGAGAGTTGGCGGAATGTGCGCAGGCATTGGGAGTTCAGTTGGCGGTCGAGCCGATGCATTCGGGTTGCGCTCAGGACTTTACTTTCCTCACGAATATTCCCGATACGCTCGATATCCTATGCGGCATCGGACACAGCAACGTGGGCATTGTGTTCGATTGTTACCATATGGCTCAGGATCCCTATGTGTTGGATTGGCTGCCTAGCACGGTTCCGTTCATTCGACTGGTGCAGTGCGGCGATGCCAAATGCACGCCGCTCGGTATGCAGAACCGTTGTCTGCTAGGACAGGGATATGTACCGATCCTAGAGATCATTCGAACGATCGAACGATATGGCTACGAGGGATATTACGAAGTCGAACTTCTTGGCGAGGACGTCGAGGATTACGACTACGAGCATCTTCTCGACTCCTCTCGGCAACTTTTGAACAGTCTGTCTGCATCGTGATTTTGCTGATCACCAACGACGACGGCTACGATGCCCGAGGTTTGCAGGAATTCGCTGAAGTGATGTCGTCAGTCGGCGAGGTTTTTGTAGTCGCTCCGGATTCGGTTCGAAGCTGCTGTTCGCATGGCGTCACGACGGCCGATGAACTGCATGTCCGCAATGTTTCGAATCGTCACTGGACGGTATCGGGAACACCCGCCGATTGCGTACGAATCGCATTGAAGTGGCTCTGCATCCAACCGGACTGGATCCTATCGGGGGTCAACGAGGGTGGCAACCTCGGGGTAGATATCCATTACAGCGGCACGGTTGCGGGGGCTCGCGAGGGAAGGTTGCATGGTTTCCCTTCGATCGCGCTGTCTCAGTACTTGAGACGCGACCTACCCCGCGACTGGAAGCGAACGGCTCTTCGAGCAGTATCTGCGTTCGATCGAATCTGCGGTTTGACTCTCGATCCCCACGAATTTTGGAACGTCAATCTGCCGATGGAACCATCGGAGGCGATCGATCTGGAACTCGTTCATTGCGATCCGGAAACTCAGATGCTCCCGTTTGAATTCGAATCGATGCGTGAATCCGCCGATTCCCAGCAGCGGGCTGAATACGACCAAGTCCTCTATCGAAGCAACTATCAATCGCGTCCTCGAGGACCGCAGTCGGATGTCGATCACTGCTTCGCGGGAAGAGTAACGGTCTCCCGCCTCCACACTCGGTGGAGCGCGAAAGCTTAGGGGGCTGTCGATTGAAACCGCGCTGTTTGGCCTATTCGAGTCAGAGAGATGACGTTATCCATCGGATAGGGCGCATAAGGGGTGTTAAACGCCAACCACATAGCGAGCGGATCGCTGGTCCGGAATAATAGCCGAGCAGCGCAAGCTGCCGGGTAGGAACTGTGGCAAACATTGCAAGGTAAAGTG
>CAYXFO010000017.1:16696-24314 GCA_964464255.1 uncultured Pirellula sp. | reverse complement strand
GACCAGCGGTTACGGATGCAAGACGTAGGATGGTCTGCCTTGCAATGACTCGCGACAATTTCATTCTGGGCCCGGATTCGTGCTCGGGAAATCAATTCATCACCGTTGCTCGATCCAGATCCGGTCCTGCGGGTTCCATCACAAAAATCGACAACAAGGATAGCATCGGATAATCATGTGCGAACACATCATGCGCGTTGGGTGCGCGGACAGACTCCACCCTTGCGGAGCAATTACCCCCGCTTGCCAAGATTACCCAATCAACACACTGCCAGGGGCACAATCAACCGGGTGGCCACGAAAGATGCCGGCCACCGAGAACGTGATAGTGAAGATGTGCCACCGACTGACCGCCATCGGTCCCGATGTTCGTCACCACTCGATAGCCACCTTCGGAGAGCCCCTGCTCTCGAGCAACTTGGCTAGCAACCCATTGAAGGTGCCCGAGCAACCCACATTGCTCCTGAGTCATTGCATCGAGCGAGGAAATCGGTTCCTTGGGAATCACCAAGAAATGAACCGGTGCCTGCGGATGAATATCGCGGAACGCTAAGGCCAACTCATCCTCATAGAGGATCGCGGCAGGAATCTCCTTCCGCACGATCTTGGAAAAAATCGTCTCGCTCACTACAGCCTTCCTTTTTGTCAAACTTTGACTCAATTGCCTATCCCAAGCCAGCCGAATATTTTAACCGAACCCGTGTCGCCTCGTACCAACCAGCTCCGTTCTGGACCATCACCATGCAACCTCCGAGAAAACGCATGCCGAGCCATCGACTTCGAAACGGAATTCTATGCTGCGGGCTTTTGGGGCTCCTCGCCCTTTCGGGTTGCACTCTGTGCTGTTCACCCTACGACTACGATTACGGTGGATTTGTTTCGAAAACCCCTCGAACCGACATGAAAAATGGACGCGTGGGCTCGATTTTTAGCGATCCAGGCCTTACGCAAACCGTCGTTGCTGAAGCCATAGAACCAGCGAATGTCGATGTAGACGGGGTTGAGATTCCGGATCCGGTCCACCTTGACGATTGACGCTTTTAGGGGGAGGCGATACTCTCCCAGTTCATTCTCTTCGGGGAATCGCATAAAATCGAGGCGTATTGCCTAAGCTACCCGGGGTCATCTATTCATGGAATTAATTGAAAAACTTTGGGAAGGGACCACCAACGCGGTCAATGGTGTCCTGAGCGGTCTCGATCGAGGTTTGACCGTCCTGTTCGGCTCCGCCAACTCCCGGCAACTGCGAAGGTTCGGTGAATTAGCCAAGCTGATCGGCGAGCTTGAGCCAAAGATGATGGCACTCTCAGATGCCGAGCTCAAGGAGCAGACCATCAAGTTCCGGCGCCGGTTGGCGGACGGTGCCACGATCGAGGATCTGTTGGTGGAAGCGTTCGCCACATGCCGCGAGGCGGGTCGTCGCTTCATGCGTATGCGGCACTACGATGTGCAGCTCTTGGGGGGCATGGTCCTTCATCACGGCAACATCGCAGAAATGATCACTGGCGAGGGCAAGACGCTGGTGGCAACGTTGCCTGCGTATCTCAATGCCCTCGAAGGGAAAGGGGTTCATGTCGTCACGGTAAACGACTACTTGGCCCGTCGCGATATGGAGTGGATGGCACCACTCTATCTGGGGTTGGGTCTGACGATCGGGAACATCCAAAGCGGCATGGAGAACAGCCAACGTCAGAAATCCTACGCGGCTGACATTACATACGCCACGAACAATGAACTTGGGTTCGATTATCTGCGCGACAACATGCGGATGGCCGCCCGCGGCGATGATCGCTTCCCAAGCCACATGCAGCAGGTACAAGGACCCCTGCATTTTGCGGTCATCGACGAAGTCGACAACATCTTGATCGACGAGGCGCGTACTCCGCTGATCATCTCGGGTCCAGCGATGCGCGATGCAGGCAAGTACATGGAAGCCGACCGCATCGCTCAGCAACTCAAACGAGAAGATCATTTCGTCGTCAATGAAAAAGACCACACGGTCAATCTGACCGATGCGGGCGTGCGCGAAGCCGAACGATTGGCGGGTGTCGAGAGTTTCTACACCGTGGGCAATATGGAGTGGCCCCACCTGCTAGACAACGCACTCAAGGCGCACCAACTCTATAAGCGAGATGTGAACTACGTCGTCAAGGAAGGTCAGATCATCATCGTCGACGAGTTCACCGGTCGACTCATGGAAGGGCGTCAATGGAGCGATGGTTTACATCAAGCTGTTGAAGCCAAAGAAAAGGTTCCGATCAAGGAGGAGACACAAACCCTCGCGACCATCACATTGCAAAACTTCTTCAAGCTCTACAAGAAGCTCGCGGGAATGACAGGTACCGCGATGACCGAAGCGCAGGAATTCAGCAAGATCTACAACCTGGGTGTGATTGCCGTGCCCCCCAATCGCGGGCTGAAACGGATCGAGTATCCCGACGCGATCTATCTCACCGAAAAAGAAAAATACGATGCGGTCGCAGATGAGATCGATCGGGTCCATAAACATGACACCATCGAGTTCACCGATCGCAAACGGGGATTCCTCGTCGGCCATATCGAGTCCGAGGATGACCAGCGCGTGGTGATGCGCAAGGCTGATTCTCGCGAAATCGCGGAAGTACCTCGTGAAGAGATCGCGCGCATCGAACGGGAAGGGCGACCGATACTGGTCGGTACCGTCAGCATCGAGAAGAGCGAAAAACTATCGCGACTGCTCGAGCAACGGGGCGTTAATCACCAAGTTCTCAACGCCAAGGCCCACAAACGCGAAGCCGATATCATCGCTCAAGCGGGACGCATCGGCTCGGTGACGATCGCAACCAACATGGCAGGCCGCGGTACCGACATCATCCTCGGTGGCAATCCGGAAACAATGGCTTGGGCCCAACTGCAGCACACCTATGAAACCCGTCTGGACGTCCCCAAAGAAGAATGGGAGGGCCTGATCAAGCAGATCGAAGACGCGGAGAAGATGCGCGAGGAGGGTGAACGGGTACGCGACTTCGGCGGCCTGTATGTCATCGGCACCGAGCGGCATGAGTCCCGTCGTATCGACTTGCAATTGCGGGGCCGTTGCGGCCGACAGGGTGATCCTGGCTCAAGCCGCTTCTACTTGTCACTCGAAGACGATTTGATGCGCATCTTTGCAGGGGACTGGGTCCGCGAAATGATGCGACGCATGGGCATGGGAGACGGCGAAGCAATCGAGAGCCCCTACGTTTCGAAACGGATCTCCGGCGCACAAAAGAAAGTCGAAGAACGAAACTTCGAAGCCCGCAAGAGCCTCCTCGAATACGACGAGGTCATGGACCATCAACGCAAGCGAGTCTACAGCTACCGCCAGCAAATCCTCGAAGGGACCAGTTGCCGCGAACTGGTCATGGAACAACTGCAACGTCAGATCCAATCCAATGTCGATCAATTCTGCGATCCGATGTTCGGAGCCGAATCCTATGCTCGCTGGGCCGGACCGCGATTGGGAATGCAACTCGATCCTAAAGATTTCCGCTCCGTTGAACCAAGCGTTGCCGTCGCATACGCCAAAGATCAAGCAGAACGGGCAGCCGAGACCCAAATCCTCGATGCGATCGATGAAAACCTTCCCTCCGAAGAAGAGCAATCGGAATGGAACTGGGATGCCATGGCCAAATGGGTCAACTCCAAGTTCGGTACCCATTACACCGTCAGCATGCTCAAAAAGATGGAACGCGATCGCATGGACGAAGAGTTCATCGGCAAGGCGAATGAGTACATCGCCAAGATCGACCTCAGCGAAGGAGACGCGTTCCTCGAACCCGATTACGGTTTGCAGATGCTCCAGACCTGGATGCTCAACAAATTCAGCATCCAAGTCCCGATGAACGAGATTCGGGGAGTGGAACCCGACGCCATCAAAACCAAGATGCTCGATATGGCCGAGAAGGCCTATTTCGAGCGAGAGGTGAAGTATCCGATCCTCGTCGGCCTGAGTCGATTCCGCGTCCGGACCGGTCCCGAAAGTTACACGATCGACGGCGGGGCTCTGTCCGAATGGGCCAAGCATCGATTCTCTACGCCCGATGTCCTGGAACAACTCCAAAACGCTGGCGACAAGATTTGGGAACAACTCGAAGAGATCAGCCGCAAGAGCGCCGAAAAGGCCCACAATGTTTGGAAGACAGCCCAGCAAAAGATCGAATCGATCTATGGTCGTTCCACCCAGAAGAAACTATCCGAGTGCATGGGTACCTCCAACGGTGAGATGGAAAGTCTCCTGGAGTGGATGCGTCAAGATCTGGGATGGTCGGGCGACCCGGCGGATGTTGCGAAGTGGACCAAGCCGGAAATGCAGGCTCACCTGTCACAAGCCTTCGACGATCGGTACTTCCCAGAGATTCGTCGCATGGAACGAACCGTTCTGCTAACAACGCTCGACTCCTCCTGGAAAGACCACTTGCTGGCGATGGACCATGTTCGCTCCAGCGTCTCCTTCCGCAGCATGGGCCAGATGGATCCCAAGGTGGAGTACAAGCGCGAAGGGATGCGTCTGTTCGATCAGATGTGGCTGTCGATCGGAGAGCGAATCACCGATGTCATCTTCCGTATGGAAGCGATGGACGATGAGTTGGTTGCTAGTTCGTGGGTAGAAACAAGCGCTCGGCATGATGAATTCAATGTGACTCAGACCTTGTTGGAAGAGAAACAAGCGGACTTGGAAGCCGCCGACCAGGCAGGTGCGGCTCCCCCAGAACCCAAGACCATCCGCAACCGCGGTGAAAAAGCAGGACGCAACGATCCTTGCCCGTGCGGTTCCGGTAAGAAGTTCAAGAACTGCTGTATGCGCAAGCAGGTTTAGGCGATCACCGCTTATCCACGATCGTTCGACTGTTTCGGTGCGATCGAGCGTGTGAGGATCGCATCGGTCAATGATGGAAACCATCGGCCGCTCCATACCAAGAGCTTGCCACCCAAACTCAGGATCCGCTCGCGTTTGGATCGGACCAACGAAGCGATCGCTAGCCTCGCAACAGCATCCGGTTCCATGCAACCAATCGATGCGCTGCGCGAACCCGTGCGCGTATCCAGGAGGGAGTCGAAGAATTCGGTCCGCGTGGTGCTGGGGCTGACCATCAGTACATCGATACCGGCTCGTTTCAGTTCGACACGGATCGCTTCGGACCATCCGCGCATGGCGAATTTGGCCGCGCAGTATTCGCTCTTCAGAGGAACTGCGCGATGGCCGAGCACCGAACCGATGTTCAGGATTGCTGGCCGATTCCCGCCCAATAGCAACGGCAGACAACTGCGAGTCAATTCCGCAGGAGCGAAGAAGTCGATCTCCATGACTTGTCGCAACCGATCGCTGCTGGCATCTGCAAAGGGGCCGATCGCTCCCGCCCCTGCATTGTTGATGAGCGTATCGATCGCTCCCCAATGTTCCAAACACCATGCCGCGATCGCGGCTCGATGATTAGCCGAGGTGAGATCCCCGGGCAGGATCGATAGTTTTCCGGATGCTCCTTCGTTCTCTTTGGCCAGTTGCTCTAATCGCTCTTCGCGTCGAGCAGTCGCCAGCACCTTCGCACCTGAGAGCAACAACCGGCTGACCAATGCATAACCGATACCGCTTGAAGCTCCGGTTGCGACGACCCGCATGTTGTTCAGGCTACGTTTTGCCACGATCGGTCCCGAGATTTCATCACGCTACTTCAGCGGGATCCTGCACAGGTCCGTCACCCGTGCCGACATGCCCTGTATTGGAAGCCTGATCGGTATGTCCAACAGGATGGGTCTCGTCGTCATGATGGGCTGGCAGATAGGTAGCTCGATCAGGGTACCCTCGTTTGGACGGTTCCGGCAATTTACCGGACAAGACTCGCAAATCGAACCCTTGGTTGGCCAGCTTGCCAGCCGCCCCTTTGGGAAGACGGCAATGGATGAGAGTGTATTCGTCGTGATATTGCTTGGACAGAACCTCGGCATGGGAGGATAACCATGCGATGGTTTTTCCATCGGAAACAGGGAGCTTGATTTCCAACTCGACAAAGCTGGAGGTCAACGCATCGCTCACAGCTTGCGACAGGTTCGGCAGTCCGAACCCCGATCTAGCGGAGATGGGAATCGCGTTGGGATAGCGCTCCATCACCAAGGGGATGCGAGTTTCCGCTCCTTCGCAGTCGGCCTTGTTGAGCACCAGCAACGTGTCCTTCTCCTCGATCCCTAATTCTTTAAGGACTTTGTAGACCGACGAGATTTGATGGAGGACCGACGGGTTGCTGACGTCGGCAACGTGCAAAAGCAGATCGGCTTGTCTAGCTTCTTCGAGTGTCGCGCGGAAGCTGGCGATCAAGTGGTGGGGCAGATCGCGGATGAACCCGACAGTATCGCTGAGGAGTACTGGTCCCCAACCGGGCAGCATCCACTTGCGCGTTCGCGTATCGAGAGTTGCGAATAATTTGTCGGCGGCTTCGACGCCAGCATCTGTCAGGGTGTTCATCAACGTGCTCTTCCCTGCGTTGGTGTAGCCCACCAGGGAGACACCGAACGTTCCTTCGCGCGAGGCGACTTCGCGAGCCTTGCGTTGTTCTACTTTGTTCAAATCGCTCCGCAGATCGTGGATCCGTTTTTCCGCAAGTCGGCGGTCCACTTCGAGCTGCTTTTCACCCGGTCCTCGCATCCCGACACCCATCGTTTGGCGAGACAAGTGGGTCCACATCCGCTTCAATCGCGGGAGCGAATACTCGAGTTGGGCCAACTCGACGGCCAAGCGGGCTTCGTGAGTCCGAGCGCTGGTTGCAAAGATATCCAAAATCAGTTCGGATCGGTCGATGACTTTGACATTCAGGGCCTTCTCCAAATTCCTCGTCTGGGCGGGAGTCAGGTCATTGTCGAACACGACGACATCAGCATCGGTCCCCGACAAAAGTCGGGCCAACTCGTCGACTTTACCTTTTCCAAGATAAGTAGATTGGTCCGGGTGCTCCCGTTTTTGGTAGACCGTCCCCACCACCTCGATGCCGGCAGTCTGCGCGAGACCACGCAACTCATCGAACGGATCCTCCGTTGTGAAATGCCCGGGCAAGATCAATCGGGCTAGCACTCCATGTTCACTAGCCAAGCTTTGAGAGCGGTCGTGCGTGTGCACCAGCGGGCGAATCTCCTTTTTTCCAGTTGCGTTTTCCGGTAATGCTTTTCCAGGGGGAAACGGGACCACGTTCATCTTGGCGTCCACCCTAAACGCCTTTCGACCTTGAACGCCCAATGAGCCCAATGAATAGTATAGCTTACCGATCTTCGGGAGGAGTGGTTTACCAGGTCTTTCCCGGGAGATCTTGCGAACCCTGGGATTCGGCTTGCGTAACCCAAAGAGATGATTTCCAATTTTCGATCGAGGTTTCCTATCGTTTGGTAGGTGACGACTTTTGATCCGGCGACTTTAGAACAGGATGGGTTGATCCATGAAATTTCGATTTTTCCTTGCGACACTTCTCATCGGCACCACGGCCCTGCTGTTCGGATGCGAGGCAAAGCAAAACGCAAAGCCCGGGACCGGAAAAACTGCGGCCCACTCCGATCATGATCACGACCATGACCACGATCATGATCATGATCATGATCATGACAAAGGCAAAGACGA
>CAYXFO010000017.1:13004-16596 GCA_964464255.1 uncultured Pirellula sp. | reverse complement strand
AAGGCAAAGACGATGGGCACGCTCATGCGGAGCATGGACCCCACGGCGGTCATATCGCTCACTTCGACACCAACACCAGCACCCACTTCGAGTGGGCCCACGACGATGACAACCATGTTTTGACCCTCTACTTCGAGGAGTTGGTCAGCGGCGGCGCAAAGATCGAATCGGCAGAGGTTCGCATCACCTCCGATGGCTCCGAGAAGAAGTTCACGTTGACACCGGACGAAGGAGCAAAAATCGCTGGCTCCATTTTCCAAGCCAAGGATGCGGAACTCCTCACGTTGGTGGGTGCTAGCGGCGATGATCCGAAGGGGGTTCAGGCCAAGTTGTTTGTGGTGATTGATGGCAAAGAAGAATCGGTCCTCCTCAAAGACGACCACCATCACCACTAAGATCGATCCCGAACGAGTCCCTCCGGTGGTGGAGTTGCTGCCGCCGGAGTTGTCACCGGAATCTGCGTTCGAGCGACTGAGTTCGCTCCCCTACTGCCTGTGGCTCGATAGCGCCCTGCAAGACGATCCTCGCAGCCGCTACAGCTACATCGCGGCTGACCCCTGCCGCGTTCATCGCATCGATCGCCCCATCGCCGACCCGCTGGCGACCATCGATCGATGGTTGGTTCAGCATGCAACCGCGAGCGTCCCCGATCTTCCTCCTTTTCAAGGGGGAGTCGCTGGCTACATGGCATACGAGTTCGGTCGTTGCTTTGAACGAATCCGACCTGCGAAGCACGATGAATTTGGGTTGCCCCTCGCCGTCTTGGGCATGTATGACGTGGTTCTGTCCTGGGATCATCTTCTCGGTCGCGGTTGGCTCATCTCTCAGGGTTATGGGGCCTCTCCCGGTGCGGGAGAAACCGAGCGACGATCGTTAGCCGAGCGGCGAGCCGATCAGTTTCGCCAGCGATTGTTCCATCGGTCGATGTCTTCAGGCTCGGATCGAGCGATCAGCATGCACGCCATGGCGCATGGTTTAACAGCACCGCAATTTGAAACTCGATTAGGTGGCGGATGGCTCGGGAATTTTGATAGCGATGGCTATCGACAAACGGTGGAACGTGCCCGCGATTACATTCGAGCGGGTGATATCTTTCAGGTGAACCTGTCTCAGCGACTCCTTTGTCCGGCGCGAACCGATTCGCTTTCTTTGTACACACGATTGCGGCGACTGAATGCAGCACCCTTCGCATCCTACTTCGATCTCGGTCCTGCTCAAATCGTCAGCGCATCGCCAGAGCGTTTCTTGAAAGTGCACCAGGGTTGGATCGAGACGCGGCCGATCAAAGGGACACGTCGTCGTCCTCCCCGCAACGCGGACGGATCGGTCGATCAAGTTTCGGAGGAGCGGATCGCATCGGAGTTGATCTCTGCTCCCAAAGATCGAGCAGAAAACATCATGATCGTCGACTTGCTCCGCAACGATCTGTCACGCATTTGCCATCCGGAGTCTCTGATCGTCGATCAGTTGTGCGGCATCGAGGTTTACCCCTACGTGATCCATCTGGTCAGCTCCATCCGCGCCCAAATGCGTCCCCGCGCGGGTTTCAGCGATTTGATCGCTGCGGTCTTTCCCGGAGGAAGCATCACCGGTGCTCCTAAAGTCCGTGCGATGGAAATCGTCTCGGAGTTGGAACCCACGGTGCGCGGCCCCTATTGTGGAAGCCTAGGATATGCAGGTACCAATGGGGAAATGGATTGGAACATCCTGATTCGTACCCTCACATGCTCCCATGGATGGTGGCAATTTCAGGTCGGCGGAGGGATCGTTGCCGACAGTCTACCGGAGATGGAAGAAGAAGAAACCTGGACAAAAGCTGCTGGGATCATCGCAGCCATCGACGCCACACAGTAGACCGCGATTGACCCGCCAATTATTCTTAGGTGCACTCGGTTGTCATGCGCCGCGATATCGGCGCTCCGTACCCCCTTTGCCCCGCCCACGATCGGAAATCGAAATGCCTAAGAAAGCCCTCAAAGGAATCACCCGAATCGAATATGATGGCGTCTCAACCCGCGGTTGGATGATTCGCTTGACTCGCCAAGGCAAGCGGCAGCAAATGTTCTTCAATGACAAAGCCTTCGGTTCCAAAGCCAAGGCACTCAAGGCCGCTCAGGATCAATACGATCAGTGGCTCTCCGCAGCTCCGCCCGTTGCCAGCACCAAAGGCATACGCACCCATCGCAACTCCAGCGGCAAAGTCGGTGTCCACATCGTCAAGAACACCGACGAGCGATGGAAGAACGCGGAGTCGTTCGGCTATTGTGCTTCCTGGGTCGATAAACAAGGTAGACGCCGCAAAGTCAGCTTCGCATGGAAACGATACGGCAAGAAAACCGCCTGGGCGTTGGCTTGTTTGGCGCGAGAACATGAACTGACCGATCGCGCACAAGTCATCGAACTGTATGAAAAACAGCATAAGAAAAAAGGTGCTCGATAAACGCAGGTTCGAGCACGCGGTGCTTCGAGAAGTAAAGCCCCATCACAAGAAGTAAGCTGGCGCAAAGACCAACCATAGAGGAATGGTCACGATCGCGACGATCGATGTCCCTACCACGACCGTCCACGCCGTGTCGATGTCCTGATCGTATAACCTCGTCATCACGATCGGAAACGTAGCAGCGGGCATCGCTGCCTGCACCAGAAGCACTTCCTTCAGCGGCATATTCTCGGTCGTTAGGGACAGCATCACGATCCCAAACGGCAGGACAACCAACCGCACGGCAACCGCCAGTAAAAAAGGTCTCCAGACTCTCCCCCAATGGAACTTGTCAGCGTAATCGTAGATGATCGCGCCGCTGAGGATCAGTCCCATCGGTATCGAGCATTTACCGAGCTGCGCACAGGCCTGAAGAATCGACGGTGGAAACCAGGTATCGAACTGCGATTGCCGCAAGGTAACAGCCGCGATCACTGCCAGAAGTGGTGGACTGAGAATCACCCGCTTCCATGAAGCCTTGATTCCTTGCCCAGAGATGACAAACAAACCGACGCTCCATAGAGCCGTATCCACTCCGACGTTGTAAACCATCAGCGTCACGACACTCGCTGGAAAGAACGCCTCGGCGAGCGGAAAAGGTATGTAGCCGTAATTGTCGATTCCAGCACAAAACGCAAACGTGCGGCGCTGCGAATCGTTGGTCACTTGAAAGGGTTTGCCGATCCACTTCGCAATCCATCCCGCGATCAGGATGCCACCCGCAGTGCACCCAAAGCCGTATACCGCCGGTAACCATGCGTCGATCTGCATCGATAGCGCGGGATCGGTCATGATGCGATGAAAGAACAATGATGGCATCAATACCGATTTGGTGAATACCGCAAGCGACCGATCCGCATCGCTCGCTATCCACTTCCATCTGCGAGCCAAGCCACCGACCGACATCACCAAGAAGACACTGGCGACGGTCGATACAACGCTTAAGATTTCGGGTTGCATCAAAACCCTATTTCAACATTCTGCCAAATACCGTGCCACTCGCGATCCGGTTCAGAAACGTGCTGTCGTCTGCCATGACGACGACGTGGTCACCGGGGCGTAGCGAATAATTCATCCCTTCCTCGACGCGCTTGCCGGACGGATCAAAATCGA
>CAYXFO010000017.1:0-12904 GCA_964464255.1 uncultured Pirellula sp. | reverse complement strand
CTGGCGACCAGCAGCATGCAGCACAGCATCAAGGCCGATGACGCGAATGTGCTCGCGGACATAATTCCGCGAGTGTGCAAAACGCTTGGTTGAATGTCAGCGGTAGATCGAGACATATGCGGTGTATTCAATACGAGAAAGTGATGGAGCCCGCCCTACGAGATGGTTGTCGGCTCAAAGCCATCGCGACCACGACAGAAAAGTCTCTTTTTTCGCTATTACTTCTACAAACTGCTCATCCTCTAGCTTGCCAAACCACCCAAATCACCCATTGCCCCAAAAACGAGCAGCAATCGGGTACTCACCTTGACGCGATCCCTCTTTTTCCACTAACTCCCAGTCCAGCGTACGCTTGCAGAATAATCACCGCCATGGCCTTTCGATGACTTTGTTTCGTTTGAGATCCCGATGGTTCACGATCACTAGCCGACATGTATGGGCTGGCATGGCGATTTTTTCGCTGATCGGGAGCGGGTGCCATCAACGAGCCTACAACGAACTCTATGTCGAAAACATGGCAAGCGAGATTCGATTGCTCGAAGATCGTATCTATGAATACGATGCCGAATACCGAGCCCTCGAAAATGAACTCGAGGATCTTCGTGCGACCAACGAAGGCCTGGAATCGCGATTGCGCGACGCCGAACAAGATCGCACGGATCGATTCAGTTCACCGAAATCCGTTCCGAAGACAGATACATCGAAGCCATCGAGTCCCAAACCTGCACCACCCAAGTCGTCTGGTTCGAAACCCGAAGTCCCCAAGGAATCGCTCAAACTACCTCCTAGCGAAGTACTGGAAGTAGACACACCCGCTCCACCCCCGTTCAACAGCAAGTCTTCGGATGCCGGAGGCGGAGAGTTACTCCCATCCAAACCCAACGCCGAGCCAAATGGTTCGCTGCTACCCGACTCCAACTCCGCTCCGTTGCTCCCCAATCCAAAGCTCCTAGAACCGCCGCTATCATCTGGGGCTCAGGCACCGAGAGAACTGGCACCGAGTCAACCGCAGGCTCTCGATCGAGCATCGTCTGCTCCCCGCGGGCTCCCTTCCGAGGTGGCTCGAGCAAGCTACGAGGAACGCCGCATCGCTGCGCCGACATTGCCGCCAGCCCCTACGACTGGACCTTCAACAACCACTGGCTCAGCAACCCCGAGCGACACACGAATCCGCCAGATCGAATTTCATCCCGGGCTATGCCGAGGCATTCGACGAGATGGGAATGTCGGGGAAGAAGGAATCGCACTAGTTCTTGTACCACGCAACCAGAAACATGAGTTCGTCGCCGCGAGCGGCAAGATCACTGTCGTCTTGGAGGAACCGGGCGAAGGCCAAGCCCACCGACTTGGTAAATGGGAATACACAGCCCAAGAGGCTGCGGAACGACTCGAACCCGTAGGCAGCGCTCAAGGCATCCATCTGGAACTGCCGTGGCAGGAGAACAAGCCCCAATCGAATCTGATCGATGTCTACGTTCGATTCACGGACGAACAAGGGATCACGATGGTGAACCATCGCCAGATCCATCTTAGAAAACCGACTCCCGGTCAATCGACCTGGACCCCGAAGTAGCATCGCACGCGTCAGTGCCACGATCCGTTCGATGCCGTTCAGCATGCCGATGCCGTTCAGCCTGCGGCGGCTAAGGGTGGCTCAGGTTCTGGCTCGGGAGTTGCGACGGACTTGGTTTTGCGCTTCATAGGTCGCACCACTTCGAGTGCCACGCAGTAATCGAGATTTGGTCGGAAGATAGTTAGTATCGCTAGGGGTAGGAACCAAGCCATGTACAGGCCCCCTCCGAATCCATGCCAAAACTGCGTTGCAGCCATGAGAGCCGCAGAACAACTCATAAGCGTTGCAAGGTTCTTCTGGGCAGGCCAAAACATGAATGAGAAACTGAGCAGAACAAAGACGACGATGATCGGAATGCGCGCGATCGGATGCCAGCCCAAGCCCCACATTCCGTCCATGCCGTTCATCGCGACAAGCTTGATGCCAAACATGTAGCTTAAATGATGCGCAAGATCATTTGGATAGATAATCGCCATAGCGATGACGAGCACTGCGACCGAAATCGCGAACCCCGACGCAAACCGACGGATCCCGCGCTGCCAATAGAAACTGCACCAAAGCGGCAAAAGCGAAAACGGATAATACATCACCCCCGCCGCACAACCTAGGAAAAGACCGGCAACGAACGGCTGTCGATACAACATCAACGCCAACATCAGCAACGCCCCAGGCACAACATGGTCTACCCGCCCCGTCGTATGCGCAGCGTAAGGCAACAGCAAATAAAGCGTTGCAGCACCAACTCCTGTGCTCAAGCTACCGAAATGCCAATACCCGATACCGACGATACAAAAGACCAGTAGCACATTCGCGGCGATTGCCAATATCCGCGCTACCATATCCAGCTTCGATGTTCGATTGGCATCGACCACTTTGTCGGGAACCGCCGGTACCACGGGTCGGTCCGTCACGGTCGAGAACTGGGGCAGCTTGCTCAATAGCACATAGCCCGGCCCGAGGTCCGGACCCTGCTTGCGGTTGTCGTTCTGGGAACTCATCGCAACATTAAACAGCAGGAATACCGTCAACGAGATTCCGATGAACAGCATCCCTCCGCTGTTCAGATTGGGCTCCAACATCGGGCGCCTAACGATCGCTGTGTCCAATAACATGCGCAGGGTCAACAAACCAGCGCAGACGAGCAACCACAGAAAACCGTAATACAGCAATCGTTTCGGTGACCAGCCAGCAACGTTCCGCTCGCTTGCTTCGGAGTGCGGGGCGGTGGACGCTTCTCCAGCCTCGACAACGCTCAACTCAGATTTCTCCAAAGTCGCCTGCCGCCCCTCATAGACCATCATGAAGCCAGGGGTGAACGCCAAAACCAACAGAATGTCGAGGTTTCGAAGGGACCAAAATCGGCGAAAGACAACGAAGATCCCGATCACTGCAAAGAATGATAGGAAGACCCACGTTGGTGGTTCGGGTCGCACGTAATAGAACAGAAACTCGCTCATGGATTACGTCGCCAGAAAGCCCTTTCCGATCTCCGCCTGACGGAAAGACCCTAATCATAATCGAAATCAGTCTCCAGGAAGAGCCCGCACGGTCGACGAACCGCCACCGCTTGCGTATCGTTTATGCCGTGTTTTCGCTTGTATCGGTCATGCAAAATGCAGGGAGAGGCTTCGCTGGCTCCCTCCTCGAGGCCGATCACAACCTTCGTTCCCATGGAATCATTCATGAAAGCTCTGGTAAAGCATCATCGCGGTCGCGGCCTGGAACTCCAGGATGTCCCCTTTCCCACGATCGGTATCAATGACGTACTGATCCGGGTCGAAAAGACTGGAATCTGCGGAACCGATCTTCACATATATAACTGGGACGCATGGGCCCAAAAAACGATTCCCGTCCCGATGGTCGTCGGCCACGAGTTCGTCGGCGAGATCGTCGAAGTGGGTTCGAACGTCAAAGATTTCTACCCCGGCGAGATCGTCTCCGGTGAAGGGCACGTCGTATGCGGCCGCTGCCGAAACTGCCTCGCCGGCCGAAGGCATCTGTGCAAGGACACGCAAGGCATCGGTGTCAATCGAACCGGGGCTTTCGCGGAATACATCGCCCTGCCAATGACCAACGTATGGCATCATCACGATAATATCGATCGCGATATCGCCTCCATCTTTGACCCGTTCGGCAATGCCGTTCATACGGCCCTCAGCTTCGATTGCCTGGGCGAAGATGTGTTGATCACGGGTGCTGGCCCGATCGGTTTGATGGCCACCGCGATCGTCAAGCATGCAGGCGCCCGGCATGTCGTCGTATCTGACCTCAACCCCTTTCGACTCGACCTCGCGCGTCGCATGGGGGCTACCATCGCGTTCGATCCGCGCTCTCGCAGTATGGCCGATGTTCAAAAAGAACTCGGTCTCAAGGAAGGCTTCGATGTGGGACTCGAAATGTCCGGAGCACCTGCTGCTCTCCGTGGCATGCTCGAAGCAATGTGCCATGGCGGGAAGATCGCGATCCTAGGCATCCCCTCCGAACCGATCGCTATCGATTGGAATCTCGTGGTATTCAACATGCTGACCATCCAAGGAATCTATGGACGCGAAATGTATGAGACCTGGTACAAAATGACGGTCATGCTCGAAAGCGGACTGGATATCTCCCCAGTGATCACTCACCGATATCACTACACGGAATTCGAAAAAGGATTCGAAGTTATGCAACAGGGGAACTCTGGCAAGGTTATATTGAACTGGTTGTAGTTCGACAGCAACGCATCCTATTGCCCACCGCGATGATGGTTCCTCCTGCCCGACGATATCTTGACCTTGTTTTCATGTTCTCGCTCGGGATGGGGCTGCTGGCCAGCGGTGTCGCAGCGATCGCCGATGAGAAAAATCGATTCTTCGAGTCCGAGATCCGCCCCCTACTCGAAAAGAATTGTTTGGATTGCCACCGCGGCAGCGATCCCGAAGGGAACTTGACCCTCGAGCATCGCGGTGGCTGGCAAGATGCCGCCGTCATCATTCCAGGCAGACCTCAATCGAGCCGACTCTTGCAAGTCGTTCAGTCCGACGACCCCAACCAACGGATGCCTCCACCCGATGCCGGAAAACCGCTCACCCCCGAACAAGTGCGTGCGCTGGAGAAATGGATCGCCGATGGAGCCTTTGATCCTCGCGATCCGCCCGCCGCAATCAAGCCAACCGCGACCGGCCCCAAGAAACGGAGCCGCGTCTTCGAGATCAACGACGAAGATCGAAACTACTGGGCCTTCCAACCCATCGCTCGCGACAGCGATGATTTCAAAACGGACTCTCAAGATGAACCACTTGATATCACCCAGGCCGCCGCACGCATCGATGCACTGCTCCAAAAACAACGAGCCGATATCCCCGTCGGCCCGCAAGCCGACCCTCGCACCCTGATTCGAAGGGCGATTTACGATTTGTGGGGTATGGTTCCCACACCGGAAATGGTTCAACAGTACGAACAGAACCTCGACGAGAACTCCTGGCGATCGCTCATCGACTCACTGCTATCGTCACGTCGGTATGGCGAACAGTGGGGCAGGCATTGGCTAGACTGGGTCCGGTACGCAGAAACCAACGGCTACGAACGAGACGGGATCAAACCCAACGCGTGGCGCTACCGCGATTATGTGATCGATTCCTTTGCCTCGAACAAACCCTATGATCAGTTCATCGTCGAGCAACTGGCAGGAGATGAATGGGCTCGCGAACAAGGTTGGAATGCAACCCATGAAACCGAACGATGGCGTCAATCCATCGTCGCAACCGGCTTCTATCGACTCCACCAATGGGACGATGAACCGGACGATACCCAGCAGGCAGAATTCGATGACGCCGACGATGTTCTCGTTTCGATCGGAACAACATTTCTCGGTTTAACCATCGGCTGCGCTCGATGCCACGACCATAAATTCGATCCGATCAGCCAACGCGACTACTATGCGATGCTCAGTTGCATTCGAGGTGTCGATCCCTACGGTCAATCGAAAAAAGGAGGAGGCGGTCGCGGGACCGGTCGCATCCAACAACCGCTCGTCGAGGATGCCGTCTTATCCGCCTGGGAAAAAGAGAAACAGGACAATCTCGCACAGCTTCGAGATCGGCTCGCGAAAACCGACGATCCCTCCGCCCGACCTCCCATTGAAACGGAAATCCGCAACCTTCAAGAATCCAAACCGCCGTTCGATATGGCGTTGGTTGTCGCGAATCGCAACGCAGATCCCCCGGAAACGTTCGTCCTCTACCGGGGTGACATCCATTCTCCCCGCGATCCCGTCGGCCCCGATACGCCTACGATTTTTTCTGAACAAGTAGGTGCGCCGAAGTTGGAGAATGCCGTGCGAAATGGAGCGGCCGCGTCGGGACGGAGGCTCAGTTTAGCGCGATGGATTGCCAACCCGCGACATCCCCTCACCGCGCGAGTCATGGTGAATCGGATCTGGCAACGTCACTTCGGCATCGGAATCGTGCCGACCCCGGATGACTTCGGCAGAACGGGAATCGAACCGTCGAATCCTGAACTCCTCGATTTTCTCGCGCGGGAATTCATCCGCTCGGACTGGTCGATCCATCACATGCATCGCCTGATCATGTCGACCCAAGCCTACGCCATGGCATCGAACAGCGTTAATGAAATCGGGGCGACCAACGATCCCGATGTGCGACTGGTATGGCGGCAACAAATGCGGCGCATGGATGCTGAAGCGATTCGGGACAGCATCCTCGCCATCGCGGGAACGCTGACGGATAAACAGGGTGGACCGAGCGTCTATCCTCGACTATCGCAGGAGGTTCGGGATGCTGCCAATCCAGTATCCCTATCCCAATGGAACGAAAGTCCGCTCCCTGAACAATCCTGCCGCAGTATCTATCTGGTAGTCAAACGATCGCTGAAGATTCCGTTCTTGGAAACGATGGATTTCGCGAATCGTTCTTCACCCGCCGGTGTCCGACCGGTCACCACGACAGCCCCCCAAGCCCTGTTGCTCCTCAATGATCCATGGGTTCGCGAGCAGTCGCAGGCACTCGTCGCGCGCCTTCGTGCCGAAGCAGGAAGCGATTCGAGCGCCATGATCAAAAGATTGTGGCTCTTGGCCTATCAACGGGCTCCGTCCCCCGACGAACGTGAGTTTGCGCTGCGATTCACCGAGGAACAAGATCCTCGCGATGAACAAGAGACATGGATCAGTCTGTGCCGAGCGGTCCTCAACAGCAACGAGTTCCTTTACATCGATTGATCATCTATGCGTCCCGAAGATCATACTGCCGCCGACCATCTCGCTCTCCAACAACCGCATGCATCGCGACGGCAGTTCATCACCGCTTCCGGTGCCGGATTCGGGTCCCTCGCGCTACTCTCGATGCTCGCAGGCGAACAGGGCAAAACACAAGCTCTCGCGGCGGACCCTCCATCTCAGCCGATGGCTCCCAAGCCTCCGATGCTCGAAACCAAAGCGAAATCGGTGATCTTCCTGTTCATGTTCGGCGGTCCATCGCAGGTCGATCTGTTCGATTACAAACCCGAGCTTCAATCTCGCGATGGCCAAACGATCGAAAACGAGTTTCGCCGCGGCACCAAGACCAAGGCCGTCTTGCAAGCCAGCCGTCGCTCATTCGCCCAGCATGGCCAATCGGGGCTTTGGTGCTCGGACGCTTTTCCGAACATCGCCAAGCACATGGATAAACTAGCGGTGATCAAGTCCTTGACGAGCGACTCCTTTGCCCACGGAAGCGCGCTGCTCCAAATCAACAGCGGTCGCATTCTGCAAGGTCATCCCTCGCTCGGTTCATGGATCACGTATGGACTGGGCTCCATCAATCAGAACCTTCCCGGCTATGTCGTGATGCTCGATCCTCGCGGAGGGCCAACGAGCGGAGCCCCCAATTGGTCGAGCGGCTACATGCCCGCAGCGTATCAAGGAACCCTTATCCGCACTTCGAGCGAGCCGATCCTCAACCTGCAGCCTCCTCCCAACTTCACGCGCGAGAAGCAACGCCGCGAGATCGATCTCATTCAATCCCTCAATCGCAAACACCGTGAGGAACGACAGGGCGTTGCCTCCGAACTCGATGCTCGGATCGCCAGTTACGAGCTGGCGTTTCAGTTACAAATGGCTGCACCGGAGGCCCTCGACCTGAGCCAGGAAACCGAGCAAACGCTCGATCGCTATGGCGTCCATGAAGCGAAACCCGATTGGCATCCTCTGGCGCTGGGCCCCAGCACGTTTGGCCGCCAATGCTTGATCGCTCGTCGCATGGTCGAACGAGGCGTACGTTTCATTCAAATCTACTCCGGCGGGGGAAACGCCGGAGGCCAGAACACGTGGGACGGTCATCATGGCATCGAAGAGAATCTCCAACTCCACTGCCCCGAAGTCGATCGACCGATCGCTGCGTTGCTACAGGACCTCGAAGAGCGAGGATTGCTCGAATCGACGTTGGTCGTGTGGGGTGGCGAGTTCGGGCGGATGCCGGTCTCGGAAACCTTCAATACCGGTGGCAAGCCCGGCGGTCGCGATCACAACCCGAAAGGCTTTACCTATTGGCTAGCTGGTGCAGGGGTCAAAGGGGGAACCAGTTACGGAGCAACCGACGAGATCGGCGAAGCCGCAGTCGAGAACCCTCGCCACCTGAGAGATCTGCACGCAACTATCCTCCGCTTGATGGGACTGGATCACAAACGCCTCACCTATTTTCACGGCGGCCTCGATGAAAAATTGACCGGTGTCGTCGATGCCCAACCCATCCAAGAGATCATCGCCTAAGCGAATGGATTGGGTGGCACACCCAGAGGCTCCGCGATGGGTGTGAGTTCAAATAACTGCGGGCTGAATCGCTCTCGCTTACGAACTGCACGAGAGCATCGAGCAACCCGCCCGATGTCGCGCCCATTCAGGTCGCTTCTCCGAGTAACGATGATACTCAGGCTGCTCATCGTAGGGACGCCGCAGCACCTCCAACAGCGTCTCGATCTCGCTCGCGTCCCCTTGATCCGCAGCATCAATCGCTTGCTGGGCAAGATAATTTCGCAACACATACTTCGGATTGACTCCATGCATCCGTTCGCGCCGAACGGAATCCGGCGTACCATCGCGAAGAATGCGTTGGCTATATCGCTCGAGCCAAGCGACGAAGGGTCCCCTCGCGGCTTCTGCCTGTTCCTCCCAGCGATAAAACGCGTATTCAAAGTGACGCATCGGGTCTTCGGCATGGGTGTTGCCCGAGACATCTGCCGCAGCCTCTATCGGATACTCCGCAAGCAAACGATAGAACCAAGTCATATCGATCTCGGCCGATCGCAAGACATCGAATAACGCATCGACGATTTCCGAGTCGTCATCGCGCCAATGATCCAATCCCAGTTTGGCCCCCATCGTTTCATTCCACTGCGTCTGCAGATCGTGAACATACGCCTCCAAACCGCGCGCGATCAACTCCTCGTTTTGCAAGATCGGATAGATCGCATTGGCGAGTTGCCCCAAATTCCAGTAGGCGATCTGAGGTTGCTGGCCATAGCAGTACCGCCTTCCCTCAGCATCAGTGGTGTTCGGGGTCCAGTTCGGATCGTAATCCTCGAGCCAACCATAGGGACCGTAATCGATGGTCTGGCCCAGGATGGACATGTTGTCGGTGTTCATCACTCCATGCACGAAGCCAACGCGCATCCAGTGAACGATCATCGTGGCGGTCCGTTTGCAAACCTCTTCGAACCAGGCTCCGATCGTATCGGGAGTCGGTTCACCGAGATGTGGAAAATCGGTCCGAATCACGTATTCGATCAGCTTGAGAAGATTATCGTTATCCCGCCGCGCGGCAAAGATCTCAAAGTTGCCAAAGCGCACAAACGTTGGAGCGACTCGGCAGACAATCGCCCCGCGCTCACGTTTGGGGCGTCCGTCGTAGAACATGTCCCTCACGACCAGATCGCCGGTCGTCACAAGGGATAGAGCTCGCGTGGTTGGTACTCCCAGATGATGCATGGCTTCGCTGCAGAGAAACTCCCTCACACTCGACCGTAGCACGGCGAATCCATCCGCATGGCGCGAATACGGAGTGGGGCCCGCTCCCTTGAGCTGCAGCATCCAGCGTTCACCCTGTGCATTGACCACTTCGCCGAGATTGATCGCGCGGCCATCCCCCAGTTGCCCTGCCCAGTGCCCGAACTGGTGACCGCCGTAGCACATCGCAAACGGCTCCATGCCAGGCAAGAGCGTATGCCCTGAGAATGCTCGCGCAAACGATTCCGACTGCGCAAAGTCCGGATCGAATCCGAGAAGCGTTGCAACTTCGGATGCAACCACTAGCAGTCGCGGCTCCGAGGGTTGAATCGGCGAGATGCGCGAATAACACGCTCCCAAAACCTGTCGCGAACCGGGGCCCTCGTTAGGATCCCCAGGTAGCTCGCGCACAAACCGATTATCGAACTTTATGAGTGGATCCATTTGGGTGCTTGAACCGCGTACCATTCCTTTTTCCAGATCGGCACCTGTTTCTTGAGTTCCTCAATGAGCCAATGGCATGCACCGATCGCCTCAGCGCGATGGGGACATGCGACGGCGATCAGAACACTCGCCTGCCCGATATCGACACGACCGATTCGATGCACGATGACGATATGATGAGGACTCCATCGCTTCGATGCTTCGTCGGCGAGTTCCTGCATCTTGGCGATCGCCATCTCGCGGTATGCATCGTATTCCAGATACGCGGTCTCGACCCCTTTGGTCCAGCGCCTGGCAGTACCGAGAAACACAGAGACCGCACCGCAGTGATCGTCGTAGCATTCCTGTAGCAGCGACTCGACATCGATCGGTCCGTCAACGAGTTCAATCTTTCTCATCGCGCAGTGCTTTGGAATAGTTTTCAAACTGGGTTGAAACCTCTTTAGACACTTCGGGGAAGTCCAAGTCGAGGGATTCCAAGTGTGCGGCGATAATGTCCGCGACAGCGGCCCTGGCATACCATTTGTCGTCTGCAGGGATCACATACCAGGGAGCTTCGGGGGTCGATGTTTGCGAGAGTGCATCCTCGAACGCCTCGATATACTGCGGCCAGAGTTTGCGCTCTTCGAGATCTCCTGGATTGAATTTCCAATGCTTGCTCGGATCCTGCAAGCGTTCGAGCAATCGCTTGCGTTGTTCATTGCGAGAGATATGGAGATAGAACTTCAGTACACTCGTCCCGCTGTCGACCAGCGTCTTTTCAAAGGAACGCATCTCGCGATATCGGCGTTGCCACAGATCGTCGAGGCTCTTGTAGGGAAGCAGATTTTGCGGTCCGAGAAACTTCGGATGAACTCGAACCACGAGCACTTCCTCGTAGTAGGAACGATTGAAGATCGCCATCACTCCCTTGGGAGGCAGAAATCGCATCGGTCGCCAAAGAAAATGATGTTCGAGCTCTTCCGTATTGGGAGCGCGAAAACTGTGAACGCGGCAACCCATCGGACTCACCCCGCGAAGGACATGCCGAATGATGCCGTCTTTGCCTGCAGTATCCATCCCCTGCAGAATCACTAGCAGCGCGCGGCGATTGGATGCGTAGAGCCGTTCCTGCGCCTCTTGGAGCGATTCGATGTCCGCTTCCAAGGCTGCAACACCCTGCTTCTTATCCGACAACTCATCCCCTGAGTCGCTGGATATCTTTGCGAGTTTCAGCTTCGATTCCGGTTCGACGAAAAACTTCTTAGCGTTGAATCGATGGTTGCGCATGTTTGATATGGATCAACGAAATGATTTGAAAAATTAGGATAGTGAAACCAATCAGAGCAGACTCCAGTCGAGCGCGATATCCAGTACCGGCGCCGAGTGAGTCAGCGCACCGACACTGATACGATCGACTCCAGTGGCTGCGATGCCCGCAATCGTCTTCAGGTTGACACCGCCGGATGCTTCCAATTCCACATCGGGAGCCACACGATCGCGGATGGCCACACACTCGGTTAGCTGCCCGTTGCTCATGTTATCGAGCAGTACGACATTGGGAGCCGCAGCAAGCGCGGATTGCAACTGCTCGAGTCGATCGATCTCGATCTCGATCATGGGTGGATGATCAAAGCGCAAGCCGCCGGAGTTGACGAAGTCTCTGGCCAATTGAACCGCAGTTCCCGGATCAAGCAGTTTTCCTTCGACGATCGCGCGACAGGCGAGGTGGTTATCCTTGATCAAGATCCCATCGTACAAACCGCGGCGATGATTGTGACCGCCGCCGCAACGTACCGCATACTTGTCGAGACGCCGCCAACCAGGGGCTGTCTTTCGCGTGTCGTAAACTCGAGCCTTGGTCCCCAGAACCGCATCGACATAATGACGAGTCAACGTGGCAATCCCGCTGAGACGGCAAACGAAGTTCAAGATTGTTCGCTCGCACGTGAGGAGTTCCCGAGCATCACCGACTAGGTTTGCAAGGTTTTGACCTGCCTGCACCTCTTGGCCGTCACCGACCAATTGAGTCCATTCAATCGAACTGTCCATCTCCTGCAGCATCGCCTCAACCAAATCGATGCCAGCGATCATCCCAGTTTTGCGGGCAATCAACGAGGCCGAACCCCGCAAGCCCGCCGGAACGATCGCCATGGTGGTGATGTCCATGCTCCGGTCGAGATCCTCCCGGATCGCCAACCGCACCAAGTGCGAAAGATCGTCGAGAAGGTGGGGATCAATCGTCTGAGGTTGGTAGTCTTGTTTCATAGCCGGTTGTGAGTCTGGACGGGTGGCGTATAGTGTAACGATGGATTATTGAACCGGAACGGATTGTTCCCGCCAAGTTATCAATCTAGGGGAGAAATACCAATGCGTCGATTTGTTTGTGTTTGGTCGATTGCGGCCGCCTGCAGTCTCGTAGGAACGGGTGCGAGCCCGATGTACGGTCAAGAAGCTGCCGCCAACCCAGCCCCAGCAGCCAAACAAGGCGAAGAGTTGAAGCTCGCCGAAGGCCGAATCGTGGTGACCAAACCGGTCAGTTGGAAGACGATGAAGCCCAAATCCAATATCGTCCAGTACGAGTTCCAAGCTCCCCTCGACGCCAAGGAAACCTCCCGAATCACCATCATGTCCGCATCCGGCGGCATCGAAGCCAACATCAAACGCTGGATCGGCCAGTTCGAAGGACTCACCGAGTCCGATGCTGATGTCGTGAAGAAGGAAATCGACAAGACCACCGCCCATATCGTCGAACTGGAAGGGACCTTTAAGGAATCGATGGGCGGGCCTTTTGCACCCGGTGGACCCGTTAAGAAACTTGAAAACTATGCCATGCTCGGCGCCATCCTCGAACTCAAAGACGGCTCAACGGTCTTCATCAAAATGACCGGTCCCAAGACCGTCGTCGCCGAAGAAAAGAAAGCCTTCATGGC
>CAYXFO010000016.1:0-24378 GCA_964464255.1 uncultured Pirellula sp. | reverse complement strand
AGAAAGAGATGCGTCTCATGAAGGAGAAGTTGGCCGACCCGGATCGTCCTCGACTCGCAGGTGAGATTGCTTCACCCTTGGGCTTAACAATACGTCGTTACGACGCGATTGGACTGGTAAGCAATCTTCCGGGAACAGGGGGAATGGTCAATCCGAGCGCTCAGCGTGACATGATGCTGACCGAGATGCGTCGACACGATGTTCTCAACCCCGAACTGATTCTTGATTCTCCATCGACAGGGATCGCGAAGGTTCGAGTTTTTGTCGGCCCGTGTGATACCAAGAGCGACCATTTGGATGTGCTGGTGGAGTGCTCTGACGAATGCAACGCTTCGGATCTTCGGGGTGGATTTTTGATGCCGACGATACTTCGCGAGTACATGTTGCTAGATGGAAAAAATCGGAGCAGCAATGACAAGACCAACGCCTCGGGGGACTTTGTCTCCATTCCCGCCTCCCTTTGCAACGACGCGAACATGAATCCGTTGCGTGGGGTTGTCATCGGTGGTGGTAAACTGCTCGAAGCACCCAAGCTCGGTATCCGTGTCGGCAAGGAATGGCGGCACGTCATGGTAGTCGGTTCGATTGCAGAGGCGATCAACAAGCGTTTTTTCTTCAAAGATGGGGGCCGACAGCAGAAGGTTGCAGAGGGGAAGAATGACTGGCATATCGAATTGCAGACTGTACCAAAATATCGCTGGGACCCGATGCACTACATGTCGACAGTCCTGTCTATCGGCTTTCGTGAATCCGACGAGCAGGTAGCGGAACGTATCGAGGGCTGCCGAAAGCTATTGTTGCATCGCGAGACGGCACGGAAAGCTTCTTGCGAACTGGAGGCGATCGGCAAGGGGAAGGCGATTGAAGTCCTGATGGAAGGGCTCTTGCATGTCGATACCGAAGTGCGATTTCACTCCGCCTATTCACTCGCTTATTTGGATCGCATGGAGTGCGTACCGGTCCTGCGCGATTTGGCCATGGAAGAACCTGCGTTTCGGCCATTGTGTCTGATCGGTCTTGGGGCCAACGATCATCCGTCGGCTCGCGAAGCGTTGCTTGGCCTTATTCAGGAGTCGGAACCGGAACTATGTTACGGCGCGATGACGGCCCTCCGACAAAAGAACCCGCGCGACCCGGCTGTTCTCGGGGAAGCGATCGGGGACATATGCCAATTGATTCACTTCCCGAGCAAACACAACATCGCAGCGGTTTCACTCGAGCAGCAAAAAGAGATTGTGATCTTCGGATCCAACTCTCAGATCGATTTGAATCTGGAGATCTCACCCTCCCCGACTCTCAGGATTGCACCGTTGTCAGGCGGCTTGCTTCGCATCGCCAAGACGCAACTCGACGGTGAGGTCCTTCAAAGCATTATTTCCAACGATCTCGATTCTTTCCTTCGGGCTATGCCTTCCATCAATGCAAACTACGATGATGTCGTTCACTCACTCGATCAACTCGGGGTCGGTAAACACCTCTCAAGTCAAGTTGCTATGAATCCGCGGCCTCGAGCAGGGCGAATCTACCAACGCGATACCTCCGAAGAAGAGCCCATCGAGGAAGTGATCGAATCCGTGCAGGTTGATTCCTCTTCGCGAATGAAGGAAAAGTCAAAACGGAGCTGGATTTCGACCATCTCGATGCCGAGTTTGATACCGTCAGGAAAACCAGAAGACGACCAATCTGATTCCGAGGAGTCGGATGTCGACGCATCCAATTCCGGCACGAACATGGAAGAACAAGAAGGTAGCCAGCCTTAGTCATGCTCAGGGCACTGGAACTGGTAGGATTCAAAAGCTTTGCCGATCGAACTCGGTTTGATTTCCCGGACGGTATTACCGCTGTCGTGGGTCCAAACGGATCTGGGAAATCCAATGTAGTCGATGCGATCAAATGGGTACTGGGCGCCCACAGCGCTCGCGCTATCCGTGGCGCCGAGATGACGGATGTTATTTTCAAAGGCTCAGCCGAGGGAGGAAGAAAACCGGCCAATAGCGCTGAGGTCGTCCTGATACTCGACAATCGATCCCGCCTGATCTCCTTCGACGCAGACGAAGTGCAGGTCTGCCGCCGCGTCTATCGCAGCGGTGAAGGGGAATACGCAATCAACGGCCAACCTTGCCGACTCAAAGATGTTCGCGACCTGTTTCGCGGAACCGGGGTAGGTGTCGATTCCTATAGTTTGATCGAACAAGGCAAAGTTGATCGTTTGTTGCAATCCTCTGCGAAAGATCGACGAGCGATCTTTGAGGAAGCCGCTGGCATCTCGCGATTCAAGGCGAAGAAAACGGAAGCCGAACGCCGGCTAGCTCGCGTGGATCAGAACATGCTCCGAATTCGCGATATGGTCGACGAATTAGGGCGGAGACTCTCCACGCTCAAACAACAAGCATCCAAGGCCCAGCGCTACCGGGAGTGGACTCAGCAGTTGATGCAGAAGCGAACATTGCTCGGGCAACTCGATCTGTTAGATCTCGAATCGCAAAGACATTCGCTCGATCAGCGATACCGCGATGCAACGGTAACGAAGGCGGACACTCAAGCTCAATTGGCCACGATTCAGGAATCGCTCAACGATCAGCAAACCATCCTGAAGCGTCTTCTCGATGAAGTAAGTACCTATGCGGACGAGCTATCAGCCAACCAAAAAGAGCATATCCAGGCCTCCAGCGAACGGGGATTGATCGAGCAGCAGCAGGCTGAATGGGAAACTCAATGCAGCACTTTGCTGGAGCGAACTGAATTGCTCGAGCGCCGCGTCACCATCGGCGAAGAGGAGATCGTCGAACGCAAACGAATTATCGAGCAGCAGGAATCGCTCTGCACCGAGGCTGCCAGCCGAACAACCGCGTTGGATGCCGATGTGCATGCGCGCGAGGAGATTCTAAAGCAACTGCGTCAGCAACGAGATAACCGTCGGGAAAAACACGACACCCTCCGGCAGCAACTAGCGCGAATCCAGGTCGATGCATCCTCGCAGTTCAATGCCTTGGAATCGACGGAAACCGAGATACTGCGACTGCGTCTACAGATCGCCGATAAATCGCAGACGATTGAAAAGCTGCATCGCGATTTTGAGCAGTTGAGCCAAGAGTTGAACACCGCGCGACAGGACTATCATGCTGCAGAAGCGGCCAAGGAACTCGCAAAAAAACAACACGAAGAGATCGTCGAGCAAAGGCGCCAGCAGCAGCAAATGTGCTTGGAGTTGCAGACTCGCATCCAAGGCCTCAACGAACGATGGAATCTTCTTGCGCAATTGGAGGATCAATTTGCAAACACAGGTCGCGGCGGACAACAGCTCATGCGATCTGCGGTCGAAATGGAGAAATCTCATTCCGTTTTCGATGCGAATCACTCGTCCATTCGTGGGATCGTCGCCGACTTGATTCAAACCGAGTTGCATTTGGCTCCGTTGGTCGATGTCGCTCTGGGGAACCATGCCGATGCGATCGTCATGAACGATGGAAAACTGATCGATTGGATCCACGAAGGGCGTTTGATGCCCGAGGGACGAGTTACCCTCCTCCGCTTGGATCGCTTGCCAACGCGCCGAACCGGCGAACGAATACAACTCGATGGCCTTCGCGGCGTTCTCGGCCGGGCTGATCGCTTGGTCCGGTTCGATGCGGCGAACGAACCGCTCGTTCGCGCTTTGCTCGGGACCACTTGGTTTGTCGAGTCGCTCGCCACGGCACTGGACCTGAGCCATTTCCGGGGCGCGGGCCTGCGATTCGTTACCGCCGAATGCCAATTGATCGATAGCGATGGAAGCATCACCATCGGATCCCTCCAAACAGGGTTGGGATTGGTCTCGCGCCGAAGCGAAATGCAATCGACAACCGAACAACGAGATGCCATCGAGATCTCCCTGGCAAAAGCCAGAACGGCCCTGGAGTCGATCGAAGCAGCACAGCAATCAGCCAGCGAGCGCGTCCACCAAACGGACGTTGAAGTCGTCGCCTCAGCTCGTCGCGTAGCAGGTATCGAACAGAAACTTCGCTCCCTTGAGGATCAGCAAATAACCGAGAGCACCTCGCTCAATTCGCTGAACGGCGAACTGGGTTCGAAAGCAAAACAGAGAGACCAAATCGATCAGTCGATGATCGTTCTGGATCGGGAACGACTCGACCTCGAACAATCCGATGCTGGCCTCGTTTCCGACTTGGAACAGATCGCTCAGAAAATCCGCGATCTCGAAACCGAGTGCCACCAAGTTCAGCAGTCGCTGGTGGAACATCGAATCGAATCGGCTCGCCAAGAGCAACGCCTCGATGGTCTGCGGTTGACTCTCGAACAGCTATTGCAGGATGCCTCCGAGCGAACGAACCACCTGCAGGCCGCCAAGGAGCAATCGACTCAACTGGAAGGGAAAATTGCGCAGGCGAAAACCACGCAAGATGTCCTGTCGCGTCGAATCGAACAGATCGAATCCGATTCCACGGAACTAGAACAAAAACGTAATGCAACGGATCAAGAGCGATTGTCGCAGGAGCAAGTGGTCAACGCTTCTGTAAAACAACGGGATTCGCTCTCTCGCCAGCTTGAGAAAATTGAAGATCGCATCGCTTCAATGGATCAAGATATTCAACGATTATCACAGCAGCGCAAGGAGCTGCTCGCCCGTTATCTCGATGAGTACCAGATCGACCTCTCACTGTCGGTCGCCGAAGCGGAAATGCTCGGCTCTCACAAACGCCATGAAATTGAGGCTGACCTCGCGCAGCTTAGGCACGACATCGCCTCGGCGGGAAGCGTCAACATGGAAGCCCTCGACGAGCTTGAAGATCTCGAGAAACGCCACGATCGCTTGGCCTCGCAAGAAAAGGATCTCATCGATGCCAAAGATGGCCTCCTGAGAACCATGGACAAGATCGATGAGGACGCGCGATCCCTCTTCCGCGAAACTCTGGAAACCATACGGGTCAACTTCCAGCAACTCTATCGCAAGAGTTTCGGTGGCGGGTCTGCCGACATCATTCTGGAAAACCCCGATGATCCGGAAAGCGGGATCGAAATCCTCGCGACTCCGCCCGGCAAGACAACCTTTAGCAACAGCCTCCTAAGCGGTGGCGAAAAAGCGCTGACCGCCGTCTCCCTCATCATGGCCTTCTTCCAGTATCGACCCAGCCCGTTTTGCATTCTCGATGAAGTCGATGCTCCGTTCGACGAAGCCAATATCGGACGCTTCGTCGCAGTCCTCAATGAGTTCCTAGATACCACGAAATTCATCATCGTCACCCACAGCAAAAAGACGATGACCGTTGCCAACATGATCTACGGCGTCACCATGCAGGAAAGTGGTGTCTCTCGCCAAGTGGCGGTCAAATTCGAGGAAGTGGACGATCGGGGCGAAGTGATTCGCCGGGCCGCCTAATACCTCGTCCCCCCGACCAAAGGGATCCCAAAACAGCGAGACGCTTGGACCGATTGCGTGTATTCTATAGCTGTTCTGCACCACGAACCCACAGCCATCCATGAAATCATCCCCTCCATTTGCACTGTTTTCTTGTTTCTTCCTTGCTCTCCTGGCGTTTTCCTCCAACGCTGTGGCGCAGCGAGGTTCAATTCCTCTAACCACTGGATACACCAAGATCCAGGCCGCTCAAGATGTCATTGACCTGTGGGACACGGACCGGCGGGTCTTCGTGAAAGGGGATCTCGTTGTCTCGGATCAGCAGTTGGCTGATCTGGCTGCTTGGCTCGGCGAACAGGGTCCGCACTGGACCATCGTGTTGATGAGCGATGCTGATGGCGAAGCGTATACCGCTCCCGATCGTCGCTCCTATTTCGGCATGGATGCTGTGGAATTCGCTCTGGGTAAAGGGCTGTCCAATCGCACTCCTTTTGGCCAGTTAACCCATCCGACAACCGGCGAAACCGATGGCGCGATCTTCGTCCTCTTCCTAAAAGAGCGGAAGTTCAGCTACTTTTCCTCCGAAGCGCAGGACCGTCGCGGCTTGGGGCGTTCCAACTGGATCGGGGAATTGGACCAACCTGCATTCCGTGCCATGCGCAGTGGAGGTCGCATCGTCGACGCCGTCAAAGATACCGTGAAATCGATCAATCAACGCTTGGATCGCGCTATTCAAGAAGAGAAGGAGTCCGCTCGCCAAGCTGAACTGGAACGATTGCGAGATCTGCAGGCCGCGAAAGAATCGATTACCCATGTAAAGGAATTGATCGAACAGGTAGAGACCGAACAAAACAAGCTTCGCGAAAGCAGAACAGATGCTCAAGGAGAACTCGCCAACCCACCTGTGGAAAACTGGCGAGAACAACTTGCTCGTATCGAGAACGGGCTCAGCGAAAGCAACGCGGGCCAGAGCCAATCCCAACTCAAACAACTCGGCACTGAAATCGATGCGTACCTCAATGGATATGCGGCTATCGAAGGTTACCAAGACAATCGAGCTGATCTGGAAAAATCCATTGCGAACTTATCGCAAGCTCCCAACAGAGTGACCGCGGAATCCATCAAGCAACTCCAACAGATCCTCAATGAATCGGATGCCAAAGCTCGCAACGGAGATCTCGATTTGAGCCAAACCCTACGCCGAGCGGAGGACCAAGTCGCTCAAGGGCAAAGGTTATGGGCCGCTGAGGATCAACGACTTGAACAACTCGCAGCTCGGAAGCGGTTGATTCGCCAAATCATGACGGGTGTCGCGGGTGCATTATCCCTTTTGTTCGGCGGTGTCTTGATCGTCTTCAACCGACTTCGCAAACCGACGATGGATCGGGCTGTTGAGTTGCTTCGGTCTCGCGAATCGTCCATCACCAAGGAAACCGATGGTCTGGATAAACTTTTCTCGCGCAGCGCGGACCTGCTCGGATCCCGAGACCGCGTCGACCAACGTGGCTATACGGGAGCAACGCGGGATTTGAGCTTCCGAGCCCTCGGCGATATCGATGATCTACTCATCATGAACAAAGAGATCCGCCGAGTCATCGAACAGTCTCGGTCCCTCATCGAACCCAAGGAATTCTGGAATTCCATTGTCAATACCTTCAGCCGGGAACCGTTCGATCAGAGTATTCGCAAGCTGTCCGGCGCGCCGCTCAAGTTTTCGCGCGCGACGGGAATCCCCATGGTCCTCATGGACATCATCCGTCAAAAAGCCAAGGCCGATGGACAACCCGAGCCGACCGAGATTCCCGACGAAGTCGTTTTGACCTTCGACGAAATCTACCAAGCCATTCAGGCCCGGCGCGAACGAGCAGCACAGGCTATCGAGAAGCTCGAGAATTCCCTGATGAACGTCAGCGACGAGCTCAATCGCCTGCAAAACGAATTGCAGGGCGCGCTCGATCAAGACAAACGATTGTCCAACGCATCGGATAGCGATCGGCTTTTTGCACTGCCGAACTATTTCGATGTTTTGATCCCCTCGGCGCAAGCGGATGTGAAGAATGCGGATTCTATGGCCGCAGCCGATGCAGTCGCTGCAATCGATGGACCTGTGCAGTTGGCCAGCCGCAAACTGCAGGAAGCCCGCACTCTTGCCAACAGCATCGAGGAGTTTCGGCTCAAGGGGCTTCCCGAGATGGTTTCGCTCGCCGATAAACTCCGAGCCCTCGGCTACCCGACTCACTGGATGGATGCGGAATTGGATCAGCGGTCTCACTGGGCCAACCAGTTGATGGAGCGCGCAGCCCAGCAATCGATCGCACCCGAAGTAACGCAGTGGCAGGAATCGATCCAGCAACTCACGACGTCGTCCCAAGAAGCTTTGGAGTTGGCCTCAAGAATTCAAGAAAAGACGACGCCTCGGTTGCAGCAACTCAAGGACGAGATCCAGGTAGCCCGTCAGGAATTGGGCCAGCGGCTCCAACTCCCCCCCGAACGCATGCTCGTCGAGCCGAATCTCAATCCCGATGACTCGCTGGCCTCAGCGCATCGAAGCTTGGATGCCGCTGCGACTATGCTCAAACAGGGAAAGGTCCAGGCCTGTCGCGAAGCTCTCGAAGGATGCGATGCGGCGGTGGCCCAAGCGGTGGCAACGATCGAGTCATCGCACCAATCGTCGCGCGAATTCACATCGCGAAAGGGGGAACAGGAAGAACGATTGCAGCAGTCCACTCTCCGCTTTGAAAACCTTTGGGATCAGATTCGTAAAGCGGAACAGGAATACTCCGACGACTCTCTTCGATTGGCCTACTCCACACCCACCGCGCAACCCGCTGCAAACGAAGAGGAAAGCGGCGAGCCTTCTTTGGAACGCGAAGGCCAGAAAGCACCCCAATTGCTCGATCGAGCTCGCGATCGTGCCAACGCTTGCAGCTCGATCCTGTCCAATGCCCAAGACATGTATCGCCAAGGGATGTTGCTCAGTTCGATGGGCAAGGTCCAAGAGGCAGCCGCATTGATAGCCCAAATGAATATTCGACTCGATCGAGTTGCCGACCACTTGGGACGCTTAGAATCCACCGTGGTCGAGAACCAAAAGAGCTTAGCAGCTAACACCTCTGCAGTGGAGCGTTTGGTCGACGCAAAACGGGATCGCATGGTCACCGTTCCAACTCTCCAGCAGATCCAAGCTATGGTGGAGCACATGAATCAGGTCCATCAGCGCTACGCGAGCCCACAGTCTCGCACCAACCCCTTCGAGTTCGCGCAGGTTCTGCAGACCGTACAAAAACGAATCGCGGAATTAGAGGCAATGGTTATCTCGGATCGGCACGGTTACGCCGAAGCTCAACGAGCA
Source organism: uncultured Pirellula sp. (assembly GCA_964464255.1). Taxonomy (GTDB): domain Bacteria; phylum Planctomycetota; class Planctomycetia; order Pirellulales; family Pirellulaceae; genus JBKCUI01. Next base: position 15,670 of record CAYXFO010000016.1, on the reverse strand, counting down.
TTGGAGGGAGCGGTGCAACAATGGCAGATCGCCAACCAATATGTGAAGCAATCGCGCACCGATAATATCCCGGATTCGGCGGCAACCAGCGAGGCGGTTCGGCGCGTCGATCTGTTGGAACGCAACCTCCTCAATGTTCAGCAGGACTTTGCACAGGATCACGGCGACTGGCGATCGATCAGCTCTCGATCCGCTTCGATCCAATCGGATCTGTCTGCAGTCTCTCGTCAGTTGAGCACCGAACTTCAGCAAGCGAACGCCACCCTCGAAGCGTTTCAACAAGCATCCAAGATGGTCTACGATGCGGAAAACTGGACCGGGCAATGGGGCATACGCGTTCATGGCTCGCCGGGAGTACGAACGCTCGAAGCCGCGAGAGAAGCCTTGCAGCGAGGTCAGTATGACTCCGCTCTCGACGCAAGCCGTCGCGCCTACAGCGAAGCCCAGACCGAAATTCAACGCGCGGAACGAAAGGTGGAAGCGCGACGCATGGAAATCCAACAAGCCGAGGAACGCAAACGACGTGAACAAAGGGCAGCCGAAGCTGCGCGTTACGGTAGTGTCACCATCGGTTCCGGACCTTCCATCTTCGGCAGCGGTTCCAGGGGAGGCGGATTCGGCGGCGGTGGATTTAGAGGCGGTTCTTCATCATCCGATAACTCGAGCGGGTTCAGTCGCTCAGGATGGTAACTGATACGTGTTCGATACGTGCTCTATTTCGTTCGGCACTTGCTCGCAACCGAACACGCAACGCATCCCCCCGATGTACCGCAACCCGATTTGGACTCGGTGCCGCAACCAGGACCGCACCCGGTCTCAACGCGTTGGGCGAATGGAGAAGCCGCGACACTCTGGCGGTAAACCTCTGCTAGTTCGGCCATTCGATCGCTGGCCTGCTGAGAGGGATCCCCCAGGAAATTGAAATACAGCGTTTTGCCATCGAGCATCGGATCGACATCGAGCAGCACGTCATCCAAACCCTGCTCCCGCAAATGCCGTTGGCACGACTCGGCTGCGTCGCAACTCAATTCCAAAAGCTTGCTCCAAAGCAGTTCATCGTTGGCATCGGCAGGCCTGATGAATCGCCCTGCATCGGAAAGCTGCTCGGTCGCGGACTCACACAGCACCGTCCCAATCTCGATCCCCCGCGTCGTCCGGCAGACCACACGCATACCACGCTTCAATTGATATGCACCGGATTGAATCGTAACGGTGTCGCCACCGGAGCCTACTCGCACATGATAGATTGCATAGATCGTTTCGGTGGACACGTCGAGATAAAACCTTTCGTTCGATGCGCGCCGTTGCGATCCGCTCAGTGAGTTTGGCCGGCGCTCGAAGGGCTATTTTGGTTTTGGTTTACGAGAGCCTGTTCATGGATCTCTCGAAGCATCCCAACGGCTTTCTTCATCGCCTGATTATCGACCTCGTGCACCGAGACGGCTGATCCAACTCCGCGCAGCATGGTCAGTGTCAGCCGTCCTCCGAGGTGTTGCCGGAACTCTTCGAGACCATCGAAGATTTCGCGGGATTCGAGATAGGGGTCGTAGATTGGCAATCCCAGGTTCACAAGTGACTGAACCGCATGCATCGCATCGGCTCGATCCAAACCGAGAACGAGATGAGAATACATCGTATCGAGTGCTACACCGATCGATACCGCTTCGCCATGTCGCAAGCTGTATTGGGTAAGTTGTTCGAGTTTATGGGCGGACCAATGTCCGAAATCGAGCGGTCGCGCCTCTTGCATCTCAAAGGGATCGCCGCCGTGTGTGATGTGATGCAAATGCATCAACACACTGGAACGAATCGCTGGCATCACCGCAGTCCAATCCCGCTGGGCGATATCGCTTGCGTGCTGGCAAAGAAACCGAAATGCAGAAGGGCTCTTGAGCAAGGCGACCTTAACAGCTTCCGAGAAGCCCGCACGAAAATCCCGATCGGGAAGATGAGCGATCAAGCCTTGATCGTTGACGACCCCCCAGGGTACTGCGAAGGTTCCCTTCCAGTTCTTCTTGCCGAAGGCATTGATGGCGTTCTTCACACCGACTCCCGAATCGGCTTGAGCCAACGTCGTTGTCGGAAATCGGATCAAACGGATACCGCGATGCGATATCGCAGCGGCGTAACCAACGGCATCGAGTAGCGCACCACCTCCGACGACCACGATATAGGATCTCCGATCCAGTCCATCGCGGTCGATCGATCGGAAGATATGGTTGACGGTCTCTTCATCGTTCTTGGCTTGCTCGCCACCATCGATGCATTGAATGGGTGAGACCAACTCCAAGTGAGTGCGATGTTCTTCGAGCCTGGCGTGAAGATTAGGAAGCAATTGAGTATTGGCAGTTGCGACCGCGCGGTCGATCCAAATCTGAATGCGAGCCGCTCCGGTATCGCTTCGAAACCATGGTACGATTTGATCCCAGTCGGCTCCGAAGCAATCGCGTGTAAAGCGAAGACGCAGCACTTGTGGGACGCTGAAGTTGACGTCGTAGGAGTCCTCGGAGATAGACCAGGGAATAGACGACATAGGAGAGGATGCTTGGGAAGGAACAGGAGGGTGAAGTTCGCTTCATGGAGGCGGGTAAGACGATTTCGTTAGTGTAACCCGTCTGACGCTGCCTAGCAAAGGATCTTGAAAAGCTTGGAGCCCGGGTTTTGCCCAGGCTCCAAGTGCGTCCTCCGTGAATGTGCGGAAGCTGATTGCTCCGCGATCCTGTTGACTTAGCTACAACCGAGGCTGTTTCCGCAGTTATGGCACAGGTAGCAATTTCCGTTGCGGACCGTCACGGAACCGCAACTGTCGCAGGCTGGCGCGTCCCCTTGGAACTTGGCGAACTGTGCATCCCGGGAATCCTCTCGGATCGGTGTCGTCGTTACGTTCCAAACTGGCGGAGCATCCGACAAGCCAACGAATCTCGCTTTCGTGTAGTTGGCAACGGTGTTGGTCTCAGCGCCATTTCCATTGACTGGAGTTGTGGTGACATTCCCCTTGGGAGCGGGGCTCGCAGCGACTTCGCCAGTTGAATTGGCCAGGAGTTCCGCTTTGGCGCGATGCTCTTCTCGGTAACTGGCCAAGAAGGTCAAACCCAACCAACGGAAGATATAGTCGACCACGCTCTTGGCGAATCGAATTTCCGGGTTGTTGGTATGACCCATGGGTTCGAACCGAGTGTGGCTGAACTTGTTGACCAGCACTTCCAACGGCACACCGTACTGCAATGCGATGGAGATGGCTGTTCCGAACGAATCCATCAAGCCGCCGATGGTGCTACCTTCTTTGGCCATGGTGATGAAGACTTCTCCAGGTCGACCATCGGGATAGAGGCCGACATTGATGTAGCCTTCGTGCCCAGCGATGCTGAACTTGTGAGTGACCGAGTTGCGGGTATCGGGCAATCGCTCGCGACGGGGCTTGACCACCACGTTTTGAGCCGCAGCTTCTTCGGCCTTCTTCCCTTCGGACTTGGTCGACAGCGGTTGGCTTTGCTTGGATCCATCGCGATAGATCGCGATCGCCTTGAGGCCGAGCTTCCATCCCCAGAAGTAGGCATCTGCAATATCCTTGACGGTCGTATCTTTCGGCATGTTGACCGTCTTGCTGATGGCTCCCGAGAGGAATGGCTGTGCTGCAGCCATCATTTCCACGTGAGCTTCCCAGCGGATGCTGCGAGTGCCATTGGCAGGAGTGAATGCACAATCAAAGACACCAAGGTGTTCGTCTTTGAGGTGGGGAGCTCCCTCGATGGTATCTCGTTCATTGATGTACTTTTCAATGTCGACGAGTTGCTCTGGACTGTAGCCCAGGTTTCGCAACCCTAGAGGAACCGAGGTGTTGACGATCTTGAGCATACCGCCGCCAGCCAGTTGCTTGTACTTGACCAGCGCGATGTCGGGCTCGATGCCTGTCGTATCGCAATCCATCATGAAGCTGATCGTGCCGGTGGGAGCGAGAACGGTTGCTTGTGCATTGCGGAACCCGTTTCTGCGTCCCAGATCGAGGACGCGATCCCAAACTTCGCGTGCCGCATCCTTCAAGTATTGCGGGCTGGAGTTATCGATTTGCTCGACTGCGTTGCGGTGCATTTGCATGACTCGCATCATCGGCTCCGCATTTTCTTCGTAAGCTGCAAAGGTGCCTACGACTCCAGCCATTTCGGCGCTGGTCAAGTTGGCTACTCCATGCAACAACGCCGTCAACGATCCGCAAATGCCATGGGCGGTCGCGGAATCGTAAGGAACGCCAGCCGTCATGATCAGCGATCCGAGGTTGGAGTATCCGAGCCCGAGCGGACGGAACAGGTGGCTGTTGTGCGCGATCCGATCGGTGGGATAAGCTGCGTGATCGACCAAAATCTCTTGAGCGATAAAGAACAATCGGCAGGCTGCCATGAATCCCTGATAATCGAACGACCCATCATCGCGGCGGAACTTCATCAGGTTGATCGACGCTAGGTTGCAAGCCGTGTTGTCCAGGAACATGTATTCCGAGCACGGGTTGCTGGCGTTGATGCGTCCGCTGTTGGGGCAGGTGTGCCATTTGTTGATGGTGGTGTCATATTGAACTCCCGGGTCGCCGCAATGCCATGCGCAATCGGCCATCCGGTTGAGTACCTCGCGAGCGCGATAGGTCGGCGGTTCGGCGGCGCACTTCTCGGATATCCAGCGGGTCTTCCACTGCTTGTCCTCGGAGACCGCTTCCATGAAGTCGTCGGTCACTCGCACCGAGAGATTCGCGTTTTGGAACATGACCGACGAATATGCTTCGCCGTTGAAGTTCGATTCGTAGCCTTCGCGAATCAACGCGTGCGCCTTTTGCTCCTCTTTCCACTTGCACTCGATGAACTCCATCACGTCCGGGTGCCAAACTTTGATCGACTGCATCTTGGCCGCGCGCCGCGTCTTGCCACCCGACTTCACGACCGCTGCAATCTGGTCGTAAACTCGCATGAAGGACAAAGGACCGCTCGGCTTGCCGCCACCGGAAAGCTTCTCACGGCACGAACGGATCGTCGACAAGTCGGTGCCGGTGCCCGAACCGAACTTGAAGAGCATCGCTTCGCTCGTCGCCAATCGCATAATGTCTTCCATGTTGTCACCCACGCTCTGGATGAAACATGCCGACGCTTGCGGATACTCGTACGGATTTTCAGGCTGTTCCAGTTCGCCCGTGCTCACGTTGTAATGCCAATTGCACTTGGTACCAACGACGCCGTATTGATGGTAAAGACCAACGTTGAACCATACGGGGGAGTTAAACGACCCATACTGATGGAGGCACAACCATGTCAGATCTCGATAGAATCGCTCGCCATCTTCCGGAGTATCGAAGTAACCGTCGGCTACCCCCCAGTCGGCGATCGTTCGCGTCACGCGATGAATCAACTGACGAACCGAATTCTCACGCTCCTTGGCGTTGTTGGGATCCCCATAAAAATACTTGCTGACCACGACATTGGTCGCCAGTTGGCTCCATGACGCAGGGATCTCACAGTTGGTTTGCTCGAAGAGGGCCTTGCCATTCTCGTCCTTGATCGCCGCACTCCGCAACTCCCATTCCGTGGTGTCAAAGGGGCTCGCCACTTGGCTCGGACAGAATCGGGTTTCGATTCTCAGCCCGCTGCGGTTCCCTCGTGCTTCGTGCGTCGTTGGTGTCCGAGTCCGACGCTCACGTCCCAATTCAACTGTTGCCATACGCTCGTGCGACTCCATGCGTTAGTGGAAAATGGTAGCTTGCAGATTACAAAGTAGTAATCATCCAATCAGTTCGGATGAAGACCCCTGTGTGCTGCACCTCAATGAAAAAGTGGAAAAGAGTCCTTGCGACCTGCGGGGTGATTACCCCTGTCCAATCAGCATCCGACGCTGCTCGCTAGCATTTCCACCCGGTCGCCGGAGTGGCGCTTGTCGAGGAACTCACAAGCACAGTCTTTATCGACCATTACTACTACCTATAGTAGTTAATTCTCGAAGACTGCACTACATGTTGCGTCAGTGGGTGAGCAGTGTAGCGAATCCATCCTCCATGTCAAATTTTTGTTTTGCCTGCGCGTAACACCCGTTCAGGTCAGGATTTGGGATCAAGGGAAGGAATCCGCATATTCGGATTTTGACCCCTTCCGATGATCCTTAACCCGTGATCGTTCTTATGGTTAAGGAAATATGAATAGGGTCGTGGACACCTTTGGTCACCGGTCCGAAATTTCCAAAAAAAGTTTCCCGACACTCAAGCAACTCGGGGGGGGCAGGGAACGATTCGGAATCAGGTCTTGAGAATGTTGCGCACCACCGTGCCGTGGACATCGGTCAATCGAAAGTCTCGGCCACCGTAGCGATAGGTGAGCCGTTGGTGATCGATCCCCAGCAGATGCAGGAGTGTTGCGTGCAGGTCATGAACATGGACTTTTTCTTGCTGCGCGTAAAATCCGAAATCGTCCGACGCACCGTAGCTGGTCCCTGGTCGCACTCCAGCACCTGCAAACCACCATGTGAACGCATGCGGATTGTGATCGCGACCGTTGTCTCCTTGCGCGGTGGGTGTCCTTCCGAACTCTCCACCCCACATCACGAGTGTTTCTTCGAGCAAGCCACGACGAGCCAGATCGCTTAGGAGACCTGCGATAGGTCGATCGACTTGCGCGGCGAGTTCTTTGTGCTTCTCCTTCAACTCGGCGTGTTGATCCCAATAGGCATGCGATACCTGTACGAATCGCACCCCGGCTTCGCTGAGTCGTCTGGCCAGCAGACACTGTCGACCGAAACCATCGGTGGGTCCGCCCTGGATTCCATACAGAGCGAGTGTCTCTTGTGTTTCGTCTTCGGTTCGAAAGCGTTCGATGGCTTCACTCTGCATGCGAAACGCGAGTTCAAATGTCTGCTGCCTCGACTCGATCGCAGCAACTGCCGCATCTTCATCTGTCGTCTTCTGTTGATGATGCCGATCGATATCGCGAAGCCAATCGAGTTGTAATCGCTGGGTCTGCGAGGAGACCGTCGGCACAAGATTTTCGATCTTCGACTGCCCGCCGCTGCCAGCGATGCGGGTTCCTTGGTGTATCGGGGGCAGAAACGCGGAACCGAAATTGCGGACTCCTCCGTGCCCGAGCGTGGGATTGATGGTGACGAAACTCGGAAGGTTTTCGTTCTCGGTTCCGAGTCCATAGCTGATCCACGAACCCATGCTCGGCCGAACAAACGTATCGCTCCCGGTGTGAATCTTGAGCAGTGCGCCCCCATGCGCTTCATTGGAGCCATGCAGCGACTTGATGAAGGTCAATCGATCGACATGCTGGGCCACTTCGGGGAACAGATCGCTGACCCACGCACCGCATTCCCCGTACTGTCGAAATCCCCATGGGCTTTGCATGAGATTGCCGGTTTGGGCGAATTGAATGCGAGGCTTGGGGATGGGTAGAGGTTGACCATGCAGTCGTGCCAACTCGGGCTTGTAATCGAATGTATCGATATGGGACGGGCCACCATGCATGAACAAAAAGATGACTCGCTTGACCCGAGGGGGCAGATGCGGCTCGGCGAGGATACCGTGCATACCAGATCCGTGCATGCCCGATCCCTCTTCTTGCTGGGCGTACGCGGGGAGCGTGCCTGCGATCATTTCGCTCAAGGCGATGCCGGACAGTCCCCGGCAAATGCTCTGCATCCAGACTCTTCGGCTTGCGGGATGGTGAATATCGTTGTTCATGCAGTCCTCTGTTCCGCGTGTCGGAGTCACTCGATGCTCACGAACGCGCGGGTAGTGATCAGGCCGCGAATCAGAGCGGACAGGGGTCCTTCGGGGCGTTTGTCCTCAACGCCGACCTGTTCGATCAGCAATGCCGAACGCGTTCGCTCGAACTCGCTTGCGTGCCTTCCGAGCATCAGAACGAAGGCGCGATCGATCTGGCTGGCTCGATCCTGCGAATGGGTCATCAGCTCGCGCGCGATCGCGTCGCTGGCTCGCTGTACCAGTTCGCTATTCATCAGAAACAACGCCTGGCTGGGAACCTGCGTTATTGGTCGCTGTTCGATATGACTGGCGGGATCGACGTAATCGAAGACGGAAAACATATCGGCCAGCGCCGCGCGGTTGATGCCCAAGTAAATGGTTCGTTTGTTGCCGGATACACCCTGTCCTGGGCCACCCAACCGCAAATCGAGTAACCCACTGGCAGCCAAAATCGCATCGCGAAGGGCCTCGAATTCGAGACGGCGCGAGGGAAAATGGGCGAGCCAACGGTTCTCGGGATCCGAGGAAGATCCGGCTGCGTGATGGGTTTGAGTTCGGTAGGTCTCGGACAACATGATCTCGCGATGCAGCCACTTCATCGACCATCCTTGCTCCACCCAAGCTCGCGACAGGTTGTCGAGAAGTTCAGGATGACTGGGTGACTCTCCTCGAAGGCCGAAATTCGACGGAGAGGCCACCAGTCCCTGTCCAAAATGCCACGCCCACACGCGGTTGACCATCACGCGGGCCAGCAGCGGATGCTTGGGATCGGTGAGCCAGCGAGCCAATTGCAATCGGCCGCTGGAATTCTCGGGAATAGGCTCCATGCCATGATGACGAACCAATGTTTTTGGAACCCCGCGAGGAATCGGAGCCTCGCCGGTTCGAAGATGATTGCCGCGAACGTGAATCGGCAGATTGGTTGCCCTACCCTCTTCCACCGCCATCGCCATGTCGTGCGAAGGCATGGCCTTTTGGAGGGCCTCGACCTCTTTGGTGATTTCGTCGATCGCTTGCTTCTGCTCGGCCGTGGGTTCGGTATCTGCTGGGACGGCCGCTTGGGCTTGCTTGAGACGCACCTGTGATTCATCGATCTTGGCCTGATGCTCTGCTCGCTTGCCATCGACAGCGATGGAGGGAAGGGGTCGCTCCATCCATCGCGATACGAAGTCTTCATTGGCCATCGCGCGGGTGCTCATCAAAAGCCCCGCCACTGCGTAATAGTCTTCCTGTGTGAATGGATCGAATTTGTGATCGTGGCATCGCGCGCACGACAAAGTAACTCCTAACAGCCCGCGCGAGAATGTATCGATCTGCTCGTCGACGATATCGATGCGCATCTTTGCCTTGTCCTGTTCGGCCAGCATCTTCGGGCCCAAGACCCAATAGCCGGTGGCCGTCAACAATCGTCGGCGTTCCTCTTCGTCGGTCGGCTCCGGCAAGAGATCACCCGCCACTTGATGCACCACGAAACGATCGAATGACAAGTCGTCGTTAAAAGCCGACACCACCCAATCGCGATATCGCCAAGCATTCGGCATGTCGTGATTCTCGTCAGCACCGTTGCTGTCGGCATAGCGCACTGTGTCGAGCCAATGCCTTCCCCAACGGACTCCATACTGAGGCGATGCCAAGAGACGATCGATCCATCGTTCGTAGCGATCGGGGGAAGCATCTGCCAGATAGGCATCGATCTCTTCGGGCGTAGGAGGCAATCCCGTCAGGTCCAATGTGGCTCGCCTGAGCAACACAAGCGGATCGGCTGCAGGCGATCGAGCGAGCCCCTGCTGCTGCAGTTTTTGAGCGATCCAGTAATCGATCGATCGGACGGCCGAGTTCGATGGATCGCTCGCTTGCGAACCGAACAATGGCTGAAAGGCCCAGTGACGATCGACTTGAGCAGGATCGATCCGCGATTCCTTGGGCCGATCTTCGTCACGACGCGGGTCGATCGCACCATCAGCAATCCATCGTTCGAAATCCGCAATGATGGCATCGCTCAGTTTTCCCTTGGGCGGCATCTGCGACGATTCGTAGCGAAGGGATTGCAGGAGCAGACTCTCCGATGGCTTGCCTGGGACAATCGCTGGACCGGAATCGCCGCCAGCGAGCAACGCATCCCGAGTCGTCAATCGAATGTTTCCCTGCGCGATCTTCGCTTCCGGTCCATGGCATTCATAGCAGTGTTCGATCAACACAGGCCGAATACGGGACTCGAAGAAATCGAGTTTGTCCTGGGAGGTCGGGGACTGAAAACCGAGAACGGGACCATCGACCCACCCGCAAAGGGTCAGCAACCAAAGGGCAAGCAACGATCGAGATCGCAACGCTTCCATCTCGAGGGGTGGGTAAGGGTGGGAGTCAGGCAGGCGGGGAGCCTTTGCAGGAGGGAGATCTTTATTGTACTCCTGATGTTCTCGGCTGAAAAACGGTTTCGTCTCCTCTACCCATGGATTACTTCAAGCTTGTCTGAAAAAATTCGGTCATCATCCGATATTGATGGTAAACCTGCATTGGATCGGTGATCCCATGGCGATTGCTGGGGTAAATCATCAGGTCGAATTGCTTACCTGCCTTTTGCAGGGCATGCACCATCTGCAACGTATTGGCCATATGAACATTATCATCGATCTCGCCATGGATCAGCATCAGTCGCCCATGCAGATTCGCGGCGGCTTCGACCACGGAACTCGACTTGTAGCCTTCGGGATTTGCTTGTGGCGTGTCCATGTAGCGTTCGGTGTAGATCGAATCGTAGTTGCGCCAATCGGTGACCGGCGCCCCTGCAATGCCCGCCTTGAACAACTTGGAATGGGTCAACGCATAGGCCGTGAAGTAGCCTCCGTAGCTCCAACCCCACAGCCCAATTCGTTCAGGATCCGCCCACGATTGCTGTGCGAGCCAGTGAGCGGCATCTTCGAGGTCCTTTAGCTCGATCGCTCCCAGGTCTCGATAGATCTTCCACGTATCGGAGTTCCCCTTGCCCAGTGCCGAACGATTATCGCACAGCAAGACCGCGATCCCTTGATCCGCGAGATACCGATGCCACAGATCGCTTCGCTTGGTCCAGGTGTTTTCCACGGTAGGTGCCGATGGTCCGCCATAAACATGCACGACGACTGGAACGCGTCCGGTAGCAGAGGCTGCCACAGCGTGTGGGGAGGGGGGATAGAGCAAGGCTTGCAAAGGCTGGCCGTCACGCGCCGGTATCTGCATCAACTGCGGGGCACTGGTTTCCACGTAATCAAAACGATCGCTTCGATATCCACCTGTAAAACGCATCGGGGTTCCATCAGCGTCCCGCAACCACAACTGAGCCGGACTGTTGAGATCGCTCCACGAGTCGAAATAGTATTGCCCAGTAGGATGCACCGAGATGCGGTGCGAACCGAGTTGAGTCGATACGAGTTGGATCTCTCCCGATTCGAGTTGCAGTCGGAGCACATCGGAATTGGTCGGCGCGGAACGATGGCCGATGAACCAAACCGACTTGCCGTCTTGAGCGACACTGCTGATTTCTTTGACATCCCAGTCACCGCTCGTCAATTGCCTTCGTTCTCCCGAAGGACTGATACGGCTGATGTGGCGCCGGCCTTGGGCATCGTCATGCAGCCAAAGGAAGCTGCCGTCTGGCAACCAGCGGGGCATATCGATGACATCGATCCATGCTTTGGATTCTTCATGAGCGAGCGTGCGCGACTGGCCGCTTGAAACGTCGTATTGAATGAGATCGAGTTTACTTTGAATCCGGTTTTGCACTTGAAAGACCAAATCCGTTGGAGCGTTCGGTTTCCATCCTACCCGAACGATCAATCGGTCCGCGTGTGGATATGCGTCCAGCGGTACTTCGGTGATCTTTCCGCTGTCGATATCGACAACATGCAGTGAGGCCAGCGGGTTGTTCTGACCCGCCTTGGGATAACGCATGTTCTCGATCTTCTGCGCGAATGCCAGAGAGTCGTCGATCACAAAATTCGGGACCGGTGATTCATCGAGCCGCAGAAACGCGAGCCGCGTTCCATCATGGTTCCACCAGAACGCCTTGAACTGTCCTCGCCCGTATACTTCTTCTTGATAGACCCAATCGAGTTTGCCGTTGAGGATTTCGCCACCGCCATCGCTCGTCAATGATTTGGCTTCGCGAGTCTTGCAATCGACCACCCATAGGTTTTGATCCCGCACGAATGCGACATGTTTGCCAGAGGGGCTGAGTTCTGCGAACTCCTCTTCGATATCCGGTGTTTCCGTCAACTTGCTCGCCGTGTCGCTGTCGACATCGTAGAGGATGAGATCCTTTTTGTACTGGATCAATGCCGTTTTGAACTTGTCATCAAACAGGTTGATTTGCCGACCGTATGGCGCTGCTTGACCATCCCCCAGTCCGGGGATTTTGCCGAGCGATTCCACCAACTTGCCGGGCAGGCTAAACGGTTTCATCGAACCGTGGATGGCATCGACTTCCACCCAGCGATTGTCTCGCTGGATGAGATAGCTTTCGCTGTCGGGAATCCACTTCGGTATGGCGGCGGGCATGCTCGAATAGGAGACTCGCTGCTGCGGATCGAAAAGCTTTTCGAGGGTGAGTCGCTCCCCCCGAATATCGCTCGGAACGAGCGTTCCGATTCCGAGATTAGGGAGGGGTTTCGCATCGCCAAGTTCAGGCTGTGAATTCAACCGGAGGATAGGGTAGATCGCGCCATCGCGCAACATCGGATCAAAGAACCCCCAGCTCGCCAGCGATTCATTGGAATGGGGTTCGAGAATGTAGGTCGCAAGAGTCCCCAGCGGATGATCGGTCGGTACCAACCATCCCTTCCCCAGTTCGATGGAATCGGATTCGAGCTCGACTTCGTAATGGCTCATCTTGCGAAACTGAAACTCGCTGAGTTCCTTGCGCGTGCGAATGCGATAGCGTCCGACGTCCGTTTTCACACCACCCGCAAACGGGATCATCGGGACCCCGTGCAGCCGCAGTCGACTTGCAGCCCAAGAGCTGCTCGCCGGCACGAAGTAGAACTTCGGTGCATCGACTTGTAATGAAGCGATACCGCGATTGACGAGCGTTACGGGGTAGTCCTTCGGAACGAGTTCAGCGACGCGACCTCGGTCTTTGGGGGATGGGAAGGGAGCGTCCGGTTTGGGTTCGGGCCATGCGTAGCCTGCGACTGCCGCGGGTGCATCATCCGCCACAATACTTCCTTGGATCGGAACTTTGCGAGAGGAGGGGAATGAGTTGGGGTTGAGCATCGGCTTGAGCAAGTCCGAATGCTGCGTGAGAGATTTCAGGCACTCCTCGATGAAAGCATACGAGACTTCGATGCGACGCTCGTAGGATGCGTAGGAATACGATTCGACGAGGATCCCCATCTTGCCCCGGAGCCCCATGTACTCTGTGCTGTAGCGTGGTTCGAAACCGTACGATTCCCAGACCGTATGTTCTCGATTGAAATTGCCGTAGTAGAAGATGGGAGCCCCCCGGTCGCTCATCGCTTTGGAGACAGCGGGCATCATCTGTTGTCGCATCCATGCGATCATCTCGGGGTTCGCCGCTGGATTGTGTGGTACGTCGTAGGTCATGTCATAGCGATGGAGCGATCCGTTGGTCGTGTGAGCATCGAGCAGCACATCAGCGTTCCAGGCATCGAGCAATCGGACCAGCGATCGGACTTCGGGGGAATCGAGTTTCACGAAGTCTCGATTCAGATCGTGACCGATCGCGTTCTCGCGTGTTCCCATCCCCAGCGCTGGCCCTTCCTGACCAGGACGATGCATCACACCGACCCGTTCGTTGCCATCTGCATTGAAGTTGGGAGCGACAACCAAGACTGCTTTCTCGAGAAACGGATGCGAGTCCGACTGGGCGATGTCGCGAGCAAGGGCAAGCAGTGCTTCTTTGCCATCGCACTCGCCGCTATGAATGTTTCCGATCATGACGATGAGTAGGCGAGGATCATCGGCAGGCAAGGGCAAGGAGATCTCTCCCTCTCGCGACAGGACGAGTGCCAACAGAGGACGATTCTCAGTCGTTCGCCCGTACTCGACCAATTTCGCTTTCGAGCTCGACTTGTCGACCGATTCCAGAAAACTTCGAATGTCGGGCTCGCGCGAGGTCGCGGTGTAATTCGATCTCTCGGCGATGGTTGACGGGGAAGGAATCGCTCGCGGTTTCCCCTCCTCTTCGGCTTTAGCGATCGGATAGAGGCTGTAGAGCCACACGGTGCCCCAGAAGGCCAGAAGCAAAATGCGGGTTTCGCGAGCGAAGAGTTGGCGAAGTCGGATCATGGATTGGCTAAAACCCCCTTTTCCAAACTGTTCATTGAAAGGATAACCATGGGACAATCATTGAATTACCGTCAGCAATTTTCAGGACCAGCAGTACTCCCAGCAGTACTCTGGGTTGATCGCTCCGTGGAATAGTCTACTCCAAACACTTGGTCGCAACGAAGATGTTCCAGCCCAGCTGATCAAATTGAACAAGGCGAAGATCCTCAACGATGAAAAGAACTAAGTTATGAAAACATCCTTCGACAGACGTACTTTTGGCATCGCTGCAGGTGCAGCTGTTGCCGCTGCCTATTCGCTTCAAGCCGCGGGCCAGGATCCACCCCCTGGACCGAAGGAAGCTGCCTTTGAACGAGACTATGACCCGCCTTCTTTCAAGCCATCTTGGAAGAAAGAGCAGATCAACCGGACGCTGGCCCAAGACTTCGTGATCTATGCCCACTCTGATTTGGAGATGACCAAGAAGTTGCTCGAACGGGAACCGGGGCTCCTCAACGCAGCGATCGACTGGGGAGGCGGAGACTGGGAAACCGCCCTCGGTGGAGCATCCCACATGGGTCGTCGAGATATCGTCGATCTGCTCTTGAGTAGCGGCGCTCGAAGCGATCTGTTCTGCGCGGCGATGCTTGGACAAACCGAAATCGTCCGCTCCCTGCTGACGCTGCAACCCGGTCTCATCGACGCCAAAGGCCCCCACGGCTTTTCGCTCCACTTCCATGCCCAGGTCGGCGGAGAGGGAGCCAAGGAAACCCTCGATTACTTGCAATCGATTAAGAAGGTGGAACTCAAACCGATCCCGTTCCTCAACCAAAAACCCCCGAAAGCGTAGGTTTTTGAAGTTCCTGTTTTCGGGTCTATCTCATCCCTCGCTCACGCATCGGGTTGTGATAGTACGAGTAAACTCTGACGAGCAAGACTGTGGCAGACTTGACGGTCGCTGGACAATACCGACGATTGAAGCCGATAACTTTCAACTTAGTCACCCATTACTTTTTGGAGAGAAGACACCATGGCCGTTCTGGTCACCAAGCCTGCCCCGGATTTCAAAGCCCAAGCGGTTCTCAAGGACGGATCGTTCGCCGAACTGAGCCTCAGCCAATTCAAGGGCAAGTATGTCCTGCTGTTCTTCTATCCACTCGACTTCACCTTCGTTTGCCCCACGGAAATCATCGCGTTCTCGGACCGAGTCAAGGATTTCGAGTCTTTGGGTGTGCAGGTCATCGGCGTATCGGTCGACAGCCACTATTCGCACCTGGCATGGCGGAACACCCCCCGAAACCAAGGAGGGATCGGCCAAATCGATTACCCGATCGTTGCCGATTTGAACAAGCAAATCGCTCGCGATTACGACGTTTTGCTCAACGATGCTGTCGCCCTTCGCGGGCTGTTCCTGATCGACAAGAACGGCACCGTACGGCATCAGGTGGTCAACGATCTCCCGCTCGGCCGCTCGGTCGACGAGGCTCTTCGCATGGTCAAAGCCCTTCAGTTCTTCGAAGCCAACGGCGAGGTTTGCCCAGCGGATTGGAAGGAAGGAAAGCGTTCGATCAAGCCGAATGTATCGGGCAGCAAAGAGTTTTTCGACGCGGAATACTCGGCAAAGGCTTAATTCGCTCCATTGCGGACCTAAACCGTTTCTTCCAAGCGAATGTATCGCCT
>CAYXFO010000015.1:11049-25626 GCA_964464255.1 uncultured Pirellula sp. | reverse complement strand
GGATTATAGTGGTGTCAACCGCCCGCCCCGCCTCGGTGGACTCCCCACCCTCCCGCCGCAAAAATCGATACCCTGTTGATGGTATTCCCTATGAATGCTTCTACACCGCTGCGTGCGATCAATCGTTTCCTTTTGTTGCTTACGCTGTTCTGCACCTTTGCTTTGCCAGCAAAAGCCCAAGTGTCGGATCTTGCGAAACTGGTCCATCCGGATGTGGCCGAGCGAATCAGCCTGACTGATCCTCAGCGGACCGAAATCCAAAAACTGCTTCAGTCCCGTGCGGAAGCCTTGGCAACCGCGAAAGACACACCCGCCAAAGAAGCTGCTCGACGCGACTTCGAGGAAAAGATCCTAGCGCTTCTAACCCCCGAACAAAAAGAACTCTTTGCCAGCCTGACGCCATCCCAGAAGCTAACGTTTCAGTTTCGCGAAATGAAATGGGACGATGTCCTGCAATGGTTCGCCGAGCAACAGGACCTAACTCTGGTGATGGATCGCACGCCGCCCGGTGTCTTCACCTACAGCGATTCGCGGACCTATTCACCCGCCGAAGGGATCGATCTGCTCAACAGTGTCCTCATGACTCGCAATTTCACCCTGGTCCGTCGCGAGAAGATGCTCGTGGTTATGGAATTGTCCGATTCGCTCCCGCTGGAGTTGATTCCACGCGTGAAATCGGAGGAACTGGTCAAGCGAGGACGATTCGAACTCGTCTCGGTCGTTTTCCCTCTCGGCGGTAGACCCATCGATAACGTTCTCAACGAGGTGAAGCCATACCTCAGCAACTATGGCCGCGTCGTCCCGCTGGCTCAAGGTACGCAAGTCCTCGTCGTCGAGACGGCAGGCAAGATGCAAACGATCAATGAACTGATCGCTTCGGTTCCTATTCCCAAGGCAACACCCAAACCAGAACCCACTCCTCCTCCCGTTCCTCTCTTTACTTCATACCCATTGGGCTCCCTCGATGCCGAACGAGTTCTCAAAACCATCCAGACTCTCATCCCGAGCGAACGCATCACGGTCGATCCCAAGACGGGTATCCTAAGCGCCTTCGTGATACCGGACCAACATACGGCGATAAAAAGCGCACTTGATCAGATGCTCGCCAGCGCAACGGATCTTCCTGGGAATGAAACCGTTGCCTACCAAGCGTCCAAGACCATAGCCGACGACTTTCGAAAACAAATCGTAGCGATTGCTCCGAACGCATCGTTCGTCGTAGCTGCTAACCGCGTTTTGGTAACGGCTTCCGCAGAGGATCAGAAAGTTGTACGAGAAGCACTCGCAGGCCTGGACATCCACCCGGTTGTCGAAGGCCGATGGATGAAGGTCTTTGAAATCGACCCCGCAATTGCATCCGCCACCGAGACTGCGATGAAAGGATTCTTACCCAACGCCCAAGTTGCCGCGAGCAGCGCAGCCGGCAGCTTGATCGTGCGTGGCACGGACCAAGATCTTCAACTCGCTGCTGAAATACTCGAGCTTTGGAAGCGTTCGCAAACCAATAAGTCACTCCAACTGCGAGCTTTCCCGCTCGATCGCGTTGCGGACTCAAAATGGTTGTCGACCGTGCAGAAGATAATCCCCGAAGCAAGCGTATGGCTGAGCGCTGATGGCAAGCAACTGATGCTTCTGGCAAACCAAGCGGATTCCGTTCGCTTGGAGTCGACTCTCCCGCCGCTTCTCGCACTGCTCCCACAACCATCAGATAGGCAACTGAAGGTTTACATTCTCTCCAAGATTCAATTGGCTCGACGAACGCTGTTGACGACCGAGATGCCCGAGACTCTGAGCACGATGAAAATCGTCGATGGGACAAGCAAACAGGAACTGATGGTTTGGGGATCCCCGGAACAACATATTCAATTCGCCACATTCCTTGAGAGCCTCGATCAACCCGGACCGACACCCGTGCCAGTCGTCGCAAAAATCTATCCACTCCAAGTCGAGGACTCATCGCTTGTTGTACAGATTCTGACCGCCGAATTTCCTGACGCGAAGATCACGGCCGCTACCGTCGGTGACTCACTTACCGTGATCGCCGACGACGTGACGCAAAAGAAACTCGCGGACCGCTTGACCGCAATCGTCGCAGATCTCCCCAAGAAACGGGAGATGAAGTTGCAGAGTTATTCCGTTGCCGGCATGACGGCGAGTGCTCTGAACACCGCACTGACGCCGTTGCTCACAAACGCACGTGTCAATG
The DNA here is from genome assembly GCA_964464255.1 of uncultured Pirellula sp. GTDB lineage: Bacteria > Planctomycetota > Planctomycetia > Pirellulales > Pirellulaceae > JBKCUI01. The sequence continues at coordinate 23,420 of CAYXFO010000015.1, read as the reverse complement.
TCGATGCCACCAAGAACCGACTTTTGATTACGGCGGACGCAAAAACTCACACCGATATCCAATCGCTCGTTCAAGCTCTCGATGCCAACGCAACTGCTGATCAGCAGAAAATCGTTGTTGTGTATCCTGTGCAACACGCTACCCCAACCCAGATCAAAACAATTCTCGATCAGCTTCTAGTAGGCACAGTCATCCTGGCAGACGACAAACTGAAACAAGTGATCGCGACAGGGACGATCGAAGCTCAGGCAACCGCTAAGGCAACGATCGAACAAATGGATCGCCCAAAGCCGACCGGCAATGTTCGCGAGATACGCACCTACGACACGAAGAAAGTACAGGCGACCTATCTGTTACCCGTTCTGCAGAAGCTGTGGCCCGAGATGGAACTCGCCGCGGATACCACCGCCAACAAGATTATCGCTTCGGGGTCGGCGGATGATCTGGTGAAACTTGGTCAAGCGATGGAACGACTGGTCGCTGCACCCGATGGTAGTCCGCAATCGGTTCAAACCTATGCAGTCCCTGCAGGCGACATGCTCACCCTCGCATCGATCCTGGGTCAAATCGCACCGCAAGCGATCATCAGCACCGATGCCACATCGCGCACCGTGACAGCTTGGGCAAACGAAGAACAGCACCAGCGGATCGCTCAAGCCCTTGAGCAAATCAGCAAGACGGCTCAAAGCGCCAAGGTACCCGCCACCTATATCGTGAAGCCAACGCAAGTTTTGTCGGTGCAGACGGCCCTTCAATCCCTCTTCCCCAGCGCCTCCGTCGCAGGTATCGCAACCACAGGTCAACTGATCGTGGTCACGACTGACGAACAGCAAAAACGGATAGCTCAAGTGATCGAGATGCTCGCCAGTGGTTCCAATGGTGCCGATCGAACCATTCGTGTCTTTCGTCTCGATCCCGAGCGGATGGACACCACCAGCGCGATCACGGGGCTGCAGGCAGTTCTGCCATCGCAGATTCGCTTGGAACCCAATACAGCCAGCAACACGATTCTGGCGATCGGAACGCCTGAGGAACTCAATGTCGTTGCGACAAAACTGGACGAAGTTCAGAAACAACTTCCAACGCCCGAGCCTTCGACGACAGTCGTTTATCCACTCGCACACGGAACGCCTGCAGGGGCATACGCTCTGCTTACTTCGCTTCTTCCTCGCACTACGATCATTCAGGACGCCACCTCCAAAACCATCGCTGCTACAGGAACTCGCGGCGAACACGAAAAAATCCGAGAGGTTTTGGCAACCTACGACATCCCACGCCAAGATCCACTGGAGACGCAGGTATATCGGCTTAAACAAGGAAGTGCATACGGGCTTGCTTCGGTACTTGTCTCGCTGATGCCGCAAGCTGCATTCTATGGTGGTCGCGAGGATGGTGTCCTGGTCGCTACGGCTACCAAAGACCAGCATCAACGGATCCAAGCGATTGTTGCTGGGTATGATCAAGGGACAGAAACGCGTTACTTCCCGATCGCGATGGCCGACCCAACGGCCCTGGCCCGCGCACTGTCCGAAAGCTATCCCAAAGCGAAATTCGGTGCCGATGCAACCAATGGCGGCCTTTTCGCGACCAGTAGCGACGGGGAACTCGAAGCCATCGCGAAGATCATCGCCGAGGTCAATCAACAGCCTGGTAAACTCCCCTCATTCCGAGCGTTTCCACTCAAACACGCAAGCGCCGAGGCGATCGCTAAATCGGTGACGGGTGCTCTGGGAAGCCGGTCCACGACAGGCGTCACCTTTCAACGGGATGCCAATACGGTCTTTGCAGTGGGTAGCAAACAGGATCTGACCAACATCGAGCAGCTAATCGCTCAATTGGATACCCCGGAATCGCGCGACAACGCAAGGCGTTTGGAGATCTTCTCTCTCAAGGGTGTAGATGGCAAATCCATCTCGACTACCCTGGAGAGTCTGTTCAAGGATTCCGCAAACCCCGCCGAGATCAAGTACGATTCGTTCAATGAACAACTGTTTGTCGCCGGTGACGCCAAGCAACTCGCATTGATCGCGGATTCGTTGCAAAAGCTTGCGCCTCCGAAACGCGAACTCGCGATCTTTCAACTTGAGGATACCGATCCCAACTCGTTCAAGTTCGCGGCCGATGCACTCTTCGCCGACGAACCGCTCAATACAACACCGTCGATCACAATCGACTACAACCAACAACAAGCGTTGGTTCGCGGCACAAAAGAACAGATCGAGAGCATCCGAAAACTAGTGAGCCAATTGGGTGAACCGGATCGAGCAGAAATGAGCAAGGTGATTCCGGGCTCAAATGCCAATTCACGGTTGCGTTTCGTACCCATCCATCGAAATCCAAAAGGTTTGCTCGAAGATGTCGAGCGTCTGTGGCCCATGATGCGAGGAAACCCAATTCAAGTCATCGACCCCAAAGCGATCAACAAGAAACCAGCAGACCCGCCCCCCGCTGCGCCGCCACAAGGCGATCCCAAGACGAGCGCCCTCCGGATCGCTGAACCCGAAGGTCGAAACCGATTCGTCGCGACACAACCTCCTGCCGATCCCGCACCTGAACAGCCACCCTCTTTGCCCCCGGTCATCATCGTCGCCGGAGAAAACCAATGGACCATTGCGTCCGATGACCCGGAAGCGGTCGCTCGCCTCGAGCAACTGCTCACCAGCCTGCTCAATCCCGTTATGGAACCCTACGCAACCGCAGGAACCTACTCCGTCTACATCCTGCGACACGCAGACGCCAAGCAACTCGCTGAGCTTCTCCAGGATCTGTTCAAAACTTCCGAACGAGGAAGCCGAACGACTTTCTCCGAAGCCATGCAGCGCATCAAGATCGTAGCGGACGAACGCATCAACGCGCTGGTCATCGGTGGCAATCGAGCGGATCGCAAGATCATCGAAGAGTTGCTCGGCGTTTTCGACTCCAAAGATCTCATCGATCGCCTTCAGCGGATCACCCCCATTCTCGTCCCACTCCAAAGCGCAAGCGCGAAGAATGTTTCCGATATCGTCAAGGAAGTTTACAAGTCACAGTTGTCCAGCGGATCCGGTCGCGACCCTCTGGATATCCCCGAAGGCGTTTCCTCCGACGTCGCTACCATCCTCCAGCAAATCAATGCTCAATCCTCAACACCACTCCTCACACTCTCGGTAGACGACTCCTCCAATACGCTCGTACTTCGGGGAGCCAGCGAATTGACCGAAGAAGTCAAAGCATTCATTTCCAGTCTCGACCAGCAGGCAGCCTCTGCACCGGCACGACGTATCCAGGTCCTCCGGCTCGAATCGACAAACTCGAAAAATCTCGAGAAAGCGATGAAGCTTCTTTACGGCAAATAGTTTCTAGACGCTCAGCCAATCATATCTGTCCGAAAACTACGAACGGCTTCGGCGTTTGCCCCGATTTATTCGTTTTCGATTCGGCTCAAAGCTAAGCTAACTTGCGAATATTCCCCATAGTAGCATTCGCTCAAAGGCGGGATACCCGCCTTTATCTCGGCAGCAGCCCTATGGGTAAGCATAGCATTCACATTTTGATAGGCTGGATGCGCGCTGTCGTATCTACCGATAACCAACGTGACTGGAGTCTCGCAAGGGTTGCCACCGAGGATCGCAACCTTGACCTGAAACTATCCTTCAACGATACTTCCGTTAGGAATTGATTGCTATTCGTAGCCACCGTTCCTCCCCACCACCCACCTACCTATACCTCACCCACCTTTCTTAGTTCGCGGAGCGAACCTTTCTGCTTTCATAGGAAGATGCCCTTGATTTCCGATCCCCATGGAATGCAACCGTTGTTGGATTCCGTCAAGCTTCGCGAGCTCGCGGATTGCTTGAACGGAGGCTCTACGCTGGAGCAACTGGTGGAACGCTGGAGCTTCAACAGCACCCAGGATCTACTGGCGACGAGCGCGCGGTCGATGCAACTGGAGTGGCTCGAATCGGAGGAACTGGAGGTCGGCGACCATTCGCTCGACGGTTTCCCCGCGAAACTGATTCACCGCCATACTGTTTTCCCGATCGAACGGGGAGACGGCTGGCTTCGATTGGCCGTGAGCAATCCGTTCGATTTCGCGGCGATCGACTCGGTTGCTTCGGCATTGGAAGTCGAAGTCCGCCCGGTCATGACCACGACCGAAACGATTCAGCGACTCATTAAGCGGCATCTGGGAGTTGGCTCGGAAACGATTGATGGGTTGATTGCCCTGCAACGCCAGCAAGCCGGCGATGTCGAAATGCTCGAAGGGATCGATCCCGACAGCCTGGAAGATGCGGAGGAGGCACAGCAAGCCTCCGTGGTCCGGTTGGTCAATGAGATCCTGAGCGAGGCGATCGAAGCTCGGGCCAGCGACATTCACATCGAGTCGCAAGAGGCTGGCTTGAAAATACGCCATCGCATTGACGGTGTGCTCCAGCGTCAACCGACTCCGCCCGAAATGAATCAGTTCCGCGCCGCGATCATCAGTCGCCTGAAGATCATGGCGAAGATGAACATCGCCGAGAAACGGGTCCCGCAAGACGGCCGAATCAAACTTCGAGTGTCCGGTCGAGAAATCGACGTGCGTGTTTCGGTGATCCCGATGCTTCACGGCGAAAGCGTCGTGATGCGAGTGCTCGACAAATCGAACTTGAAATTTTCGTTGAAGGGGATCGGCATGCCGGACTCAGTCTACGACAAGTTTCAAAAGCTGATCCGCCTGCCGCACGGCATCGTCTTGGTCACGGGTCCTACAGGCTCTGGCAAGACGACGACGCTGTACAGCGCGCTGAGCGAGATCAAGTCCGAGGATATCAAGATTGTGACCACCGAAGATCCGATCGAGTATCAACTCGAAGGGATCAACCAAATCCAAGTTCACACGAAAGTTGGACTGACCTTTGCCGCATGCCTTCGAGCGATTCTTCGCCACGATCCGGACGTCATTCTCGTCGGTGAAATCCGCGACTTGGAAACGGCGGAGAATGCGACCCAGGCTTCCCTCACCGGCCACATGGTTTTCAGCACGCTCCACACCAACGATTCTGCGGGAGCATTCATGCGATTGGGGGATATGGGTGTGGAACCGTTCCTCGTTGCAAGCACGGTCGAAGGTGTGATGGCTCAGCGTTTGGTTCGCGTTCTTTGCGAAGAGTGCAAGGAACCTTACCAACCATCTCAAGAAGACCTGCCCGAGGACTTTCCGATCGAGGCTCGCGCCAATCCGGATTTGATGCTCTATCGCCCAGTCGGATGCGAATGCTGCCGTCGGACCGGATATAGAGGTCGAATCGGAATCTACGAACTCCTTGTAACCAACGATGAAATACGCCACTTGATCACTCAGGCATGCACGTCGGATGTGATCAAGCAAGCTGCGATTCGCAACGGGATGGAAACGCTCCGTATGGATGGTTGGCACAAATCTATCCGTGGAATCACTACTGTCGATGAGGTGCTGCGTGTCACGAAAGCGGACTAACGATCCCGGCACGGCACCCAGCATAGGGTTGCGATCATGACCGACTTTGCATACACGGCAAAATCGCTCACCGGCGAGAGAATCTCCGGCCTGATCGCTGCTTCGAATCGATCCGAAGCCATGCAGAAGCTTCGTTCGCAGTCACTGTATCCGATGACGCTCGTCGATCAGCAGTCGAGCGCTCCCGCCTGGACGAAGATCTCGCTCCCGAAACGGATCACCAAAGAACAAACAGCCGATCTGTGCGCCCAACTCGCTGACCTTTTAACAAACGGCGTTCCGATGCTGGAATCGCTGAAGATCCTCGCAGACGCTTCAGAGAACCCCAGGCTCGGTGAAGCATGTATGCGGATTCACGAGGCAGTTTCTCAGGGTGACAGCCTCGATGTCGCGATGTCCAAAGAGTCCGGTATCTTCTCTGAACTGACTCTCAGTATGGTTCGAGCTGGCCAGGAGGGGGCGTTCCTCGAAGAGGCCCTGCAACGCACCGCGAACTTTCTTCGCAAGCAAGACGAGATGCGCAGCAAGATCATCGGCGCACTCACATATCCCATGATTTTGGGGTTCGTCGGAACCATCATCGTGACAGCGATGGTGGTGTTCCTGGTCCCTAAGTTCCAGCCCTTTTTCGATCGCTTGGAACAGAATGGTTCCGGGTTGCCACTCATTACGGTGCTGCTTCTCGGAGCGAGCCACACCATGATGAACTACGGCTTGTTTGTTTTGCTCGGTGTTGCCGCGATCGGATTCGCGTTGTATCGAGCGATGAACACCCCGAGCGGCCGACGCATCCTGGACCAAATCAAGTTGAAGACTCCGATTGCCGGAGCGATATTTCACGATGCAGCCGTATCGCGCGCTTGCCGAGTTCTGGGAACCATGTTGAAGAACGGCGTGCCGCTCCTGAAATCCCTTCGCATCAGCAGCGAATCGACCGGCAATATCCTGCTTGCCGAAGCCATGATGAAGTCAGCCGAAAACGTGACCGCTGGCGATTCCCTCTCGAAACCTTTGGCAGCCAGCGGTCTGATACCTCCGCAAGTCATGGCGATGATTCGCGTTGCCGAGGAATCCAACACACTCGATGAAGTCCTAGTAAAGATCTCCGATCGCATCGACAACCGAATCGAACGCAAGCTCGAAGTTATGGTGCGAATGATTGAACCGATGATGCTCATTTTCATCGGCGGTATGGTTCTATTTGTCATCGTCGGCGTGTTGCTGCCGGTGTTCGATTTGAATTCATCCGTCGGATAAAGCTGTAAACCCAACCCGCAAACCTTTCATCCCCACTGTCACTTGAAACACCTCTCAAAGATAGGATGGTAACCATGAAACACAAAACTCACCTGATTCGACGCAATGGTCTTACGTTGCTGGAGCTGATGATCGTTTTGATCATCCTCGTCGGATTGATCGCCATGGTAGGACCGCGTTTGTTAGGCACGCAAAAGAAAGCCGACATACGAACGGCACAGGTGCAGATAGGCAATCTCGTTTCATCGCTGAAAGCTTACGCGATCGACATGAAGTCTTTTCCTCTGACTGAGGAAGGACTCGAGGCGTTGATCACCGCGCCTGAAGACGAAGCACTTGCCAAGAATTGGGATGGCCCCTACCTCGACGGTGGCAAGCTACCGAAAGATCCCTGGGGAAGCGAATACCAGTACGAATACGAAGCAGCCGAAGCATCGGACAGTAAGTCCGAAGCCACGGATGATTTTCCTCGAGTCACCTCTCTCGGCCCTGACCGTCAGCCGGGAACCGCCGACGACATCAGCAATCAATCGACCAGCAAGGATGAGTCAGACGATTCTTCCTCCAGTCGCAAGAAGCGTTAGTCTCTCTCCTTCGGGGAATCCGACATGATGAAGCGTCAAACAACACTTTCGCGGCCATTCCATTCCATCCGGGGATTCTCGCTCCTGGAGCTGATGATCGTATTGGTTGTCATCGTAGGTCTCCTCGCGCTCGCGTGGCCGAATCTGCAGCGTCCACTCAAACGTGCGGAATTGAGCCAAGCAACCCAACAACTCAGAGAAGCAATCGATGAAAGTCGTTATCGAGCCATCTCGACCGGTACGCCCGTCTTCATTCGACTGAAACAAGGGGACAGCGAAGTTGTTGCCGGAGGTTTCGAGTCCTTCGCCTCCGCCGACTTCGATACAGGTACTCCGTCCCTCGGAGACGATTTGCGTTCATCATCGAATGTTTCTAACTTCTCCGCTTCGAATGAATCCAAAGACCATGCGATCGGAGTTCCCAAGGTATGGAACCTGCCAGAGAACATCGTGATTTCAGATGTAGTCTGGAGCGATGGCTCGGAAAACGAAGCCTCGGGTCCATGGGGCGACGACTCATCGATCAGCAACTCATCGTCGCAGACATCTAGCGATTCAAAATATGTAGCGAAATTCGAATCGTCTAGCTCGGAGAGATCGGGACGGGCGGAGATCGAACAAATGCCTGAAGCGTTGGATTTGATGCAGGGATCGGAGCAGGTTTGGTGGTTGCCGGTATCATCGCTTCACCAGGGCCGCGATGTAGAGATCACGCTATGGGACAGAAATTCTCACGAAAGCATGCGTGTCTCCTTGTCCTCCGCAACTGGCGAATTGGAGATTCATCGATGAATCGGCGGGAGCCGGCATCCCGCGGAGCGTTTTCTCTCTTGGAAGTAATGATCGCGACGGCGATCCTGGCCGGAAGTGCGATGGTCCTGCTGTCGCTGATCGACTTCGGCACGCGGCTCGGCAACCGGTCGGAAGCGAGGATCACCGCACTGGTGCTGGCCCAATCGATCCTCGATGAATCGATTGCAAGGGTCTCGGGTGAGACGTCATCGGATAATGAATCGCAGAGCAACTACAGTGGCTCGCTGCCAGGCACCCCCTCCCGCTCTTATCGTGTCACGTTCGATACCGTTCCCACACAAGAAGATTCCGATAGTTGGAATGATCCCGAGCCTCCGCAACTTGCACAGAGTCCATCGACATTCGTTCCCGCACCGAATCGTACAGACATCGTCTGCGTCACTGTAGAGCTTTTTGAAGGTGCAGAGGGATCGCAGAAAGGTAGCGATCCGCTGGTGAAGTTGGCTCGCTGGGTTCGGATTCCCGCAATGTCGTTGGAGGGCAAGCGATGATTCGTCATCCGTCACATCCAGACCTCACGCGTGAACGGAATGCTTACAGTATTCTCGAACTGATGATCGCTCTGAGCCTCTTGTCGATACTGTTGCTGTTGGGGTGGTCGCTGATGCAATCGATCCAAGACGCGGAAACCAGAAGTTGGAAGCTGACTCAACGGATTCGTGTCTTGCGTACCACACGCGGATGGCTAGCAGATGATATGGATCACCTGGTGCGATCGGCCACGTTGGCAACAGCAGTCAATGCAACATCGGCTCCGAGTACTCCCGGGCCCAGACCGAACCCCGTGAATCCTAATATGGGGTCCATGGGATCCCCTGTCGAAAAATTCGAAGGTGATGCAACGGGCTTCGTTGCAACCATCTCCCCTTCCCTCGATCCGATCCGATTCTTCGATCGTTTCATGAACTCTTCGGATTCACAGGACCTGGGATCTCAGGAGCTATCTGCGGGTGAAGCACTGCTCGCAACGGAAACCGAGTTGGCTGTTCGCGAAGCGAGGGAATCGTTGTGGCCGGAACGAGGCGTGGATGTCGAGTATCGGTTGGAACCCGTAAATCGGGAGCAACGAACATCATCTTCAACCATCCAAGAAGCTCAGGATATCCAATTCGAATTGGTGCGACGCGAGTGGCTACTTTCACAGTCTAGTGGAACGAATAGCAACCTTCCTTCTGCCGACCGAGAACTGACATCAGCGGATCTTTATCGAGGGGCCGGTCCGACCGACGAAACCTATGCACCGCCACTCAACGAAACGCGGCTTTACGGGATGGTGCAGGCACAGTTCTTTTATTTCGATGGCAATTCATGGAGTCAGGAATGGAGCCATCGGAATCGAGGCGGGTTACCGAAAGCCGTCGCAGTCTGCTTCGATTTTCCCGCTCGTGCCGATTTCATGCGACCGGAGCGTTCCTCGGGCGGTGACTCCACGGGCGGTGACTCCACAGGCGGCGAATTCACCAACGATCCGATGGGTGATGGATTCCTTGGATCATTCCATCGCGAGCAGACAACTGTGCTGGATCCCGCTTCGCAAGATAATGCGTTGTCTGCGGCCAAGGAACGACTGGCTGAGTCCTTGGATAGGGAAGTGGTCATCATCGTTGAGACCGGGAACCGCAATCGTTCTCTCACAACGTCTCAAACTGTGGGAGTAACCTCGAGATGACACGAGAAAACATTAATCGCGATCCTAGACGGCGAGGTATGACGCTCCTTGTGATTGTTGTGCTTGTGATGCTGATTTCGTTAAGTGCATACCGCTACACGTTTGTTATGGAAAGCGAGTATCGATTGACACGACTTCAAGAGGAGCTAGTGCAAGCCAGACTCAGTGCGTTGAGTGGTATCGAGTATGCAGCCCATCTTCTTGAGAAACCAACGACTCAGCGGTTGGGTCTCACATCGCCGGTAACTCGCGAACGGGTTTTTCGTCGAAGCACGGCGCGCGACGACTCTCGCTCCGATTCGCAAAGCAATCGCATGTCGACATGGCAGTTTGGATTGATTTCTCCAGAGCTTGATAATGCAATCTCCGCTCCATCTGCATCAGCAAACACGAATGTTGGTTCGATCGGTCTTGAGGATGGACTTCAATGGCGATGGGGGATTGAAAATGAATCTGCGAAGTTGTCGATTCCGATGATGCTCAACATCGAGACCTTACGACCGGGCCACTTTCGATCGGTTCTTCTTGCTCTGCCTGGTATGGATGAGGAAGCGACGGACGCTTTTCTCGACCAGCTCGGAGTACGTCGACTCAATGGGGCGAATCGCCAAAACACCCCGATCTCTGGCGCGATCGATCCCACGCTCCGAAACGAACAGGGAGCTTCGCGAGATCGAGTGCGAGCCCTTTGGTACGGAGGCGATTTGAATCAGAACTATCGACTCGATCCGATCGAATTGCAATTGATGGACAAACTATCTCGCTCGGAAGCTGGCGCAGTTCCTTCTCGCTCGGGCTCATCTAGCGATCCGCGTTGGCAACCTCTGAAGCGTTATCTCACATGGATGAATGGCGAGCGCAATGAGCGCCCCAATGGCATTCCTCGCATTTATCTCAATCAACCGAACCTTCAGCAACTTCATCAGCAATTGCTCGCCGTGTATCCTGCGGAGGTTGCCAATTTCGTGATCGCCTATCGCCAATACGGGCCATCCGGCGGGAAGGCTACACCGTCTCGATCGACAATCGCATCATCGGCCGCCAGTCCATCCAAAGGGAGCGTGAGCGGTCCATCGCCAAATGAAGTCACGATATCTGCGAATGAGTTTGTGCCCGTATGGACAGCCCCCGGCACTTTTATCATCCAGAGCCCGCTGGATCTCGTTGGAGTGACGGTTCCCCTTCCAGCCGACGGAGTGCCATCTAAACCCTCGCGTGCACCGAAGAAAGTGTTGAGAAGTCCTTTTTCAAGTGACATGGGTGGGAATCGAAATTACCTTGGGACGTGGCTGTCGGAAACGACGGTTGTGGATGCACCCTTCCGCGAAGGACGCGTCGACGTTTCGGAAGCTCCTGCCGAGGTTCTGCAGGGGATACCCGGCATCGACGCGATGCTCGCCCAGCGAATCGTAGAGCAGCGGCGTTCCGCAGCCAACAATCCGGATGCCATGAATTCCCTTGCATGGCTCTTGGAAACCGGCGTAGTGGAGGTCCAGAAACTTCGTGAGCTCGAGCCCTTTTTGACGACCAGGAGCGATGTCTACAGCGTCCAATCGATCGGCTTCCGAGATAACCGTTCGCCCGTGTATCGCTGTACCGTCACGATTGACGCGCGGCGAATCCCAGCCTCCGTGCTCGACCTCAAAGTATGGCATCCATGGGATCGTGGTTTCGACATCGATTCCCTCAACAGCATAACCCCATGAAGTTGCTTGATTCCGCAAAGCTGATTTTCGGCAACCGATCACTGACCAAGCCTTCGGGAGGTCGTACGGTGGTTGTGCATTGGGATCGAGAGAATATTCATTTCTTTGTGACCGCTTCTGGCGCCAAGCGAGTCCTGCAAAAAGAATTCGGGACGATTCCATACGCCGCTCCGGAGAATCCCTTCGCGGCGCTCGCAAATCATTTTGCATCGCAGGACATTCATGCATCTCGGCTCGTGGCGTTGCTATCGAGACCCGAACTCGACCTCATAGCGATCAATCTTCCGCCAGCGGACGAATCCGAAATCGCATCGCTAGTCGCCGCAGAGGTGGAGCAGCAACTCGGGGAATCTCCGGAACCACCGGTCATCGATTATTATGTCGCGAAAGATTCGAAAGAAAGCGGGAGCGGCGGCAACCAGGTTTTGGCCTTCGCGCTCAACCGCAAGGAATTGGAGTCGATTCGAAGTCAGTCCGAAGCGGCAGGTTTTCGACTTCAGGCAATCGGATCGCGACACCTGGGTCCGCTCAGCTTGTTGCGAAAGCAGAAGCCAGCTGTCGACACCTTAGTCGTTGCGATTCATCTCTATCCTGGCGAGACCGAGCTGACGATCTGCTTAGGTGACGAGCCTATTCTTCTTCGATCGATTCGCAACAGTACCGATGACGCGGATCGTGTTGCGGAACAGATCTCACTCGAGAGTCAACGCTGTTTCACACTCTTGCCGCAATCGATTGCTGAACTTCCAAAGGCATGGTACCTCTTCGCAACAGGAGAAGTTGCTTCCAAGGTCGCGTCCGCGTTGACCAGTTACGAGGAAATCTCACTTACGAGCATCGATCCGTTCATTGGCTTGGAAGTTGAACGAAGCGCAGATGAGGAA